>JBEBGK010000628.1:0-3008 GCA_040081515.1 Chthoniobacteraceae bacterium | reverse complement strand
TTTGAGGGCAAAGGCGGGCGCCTGGCGGTACGACTGATCACCGGCACGAACAAATCGTGCGGCACTTTCATCACGCCATATCTGCCCGGGAAATTCCGCCCCACACCGCTCAAGCCCGACGGTACGCGCTACCACTGGACGCTCGACTACGATCCGCAGGGCGCCGCCGGCAATGGACGGTTCACCTTCACGCTGCGAAGTGACACGCACACGGCGGAAGACTACGGCAGCCTGCCCGAGCCCTCTGAAAAGGAAGCGAAGGCGCGATTCCCGAACACGACCACTTTCACCGTGGACCTCACGCCGGGATACCGGAAGGAGGGCGCGACATTCGACCGCTTCGGGGCGTGCAACATGATGAAGTCCGGCGGCGCGGCGACGATGTTCTTCGACGACTTGCGGTTCGACGGGGCCGCGGAGGATTTCGCGAGAGACCCCGGCTGGCCCGGCGTAGGCAATCGCGTCCGCTACGAGGATCGGGAAGTCACCGGCGCGCATGACTTCGGCTACAACGCGAAGACGAATCACGCGGGCGGCCACCCCGGGGAAATTGGCGGCGGCCTCTGGCGTTCCGGCGCCTTCGGGTATTACGCGGACCGCGTCGGGCCGCTGAACTTGGAGGGACGGCTCGAAGCGCGCGGCAAGGTGAGACTCGTCACCGCCGGCCCGGACTCCGACATGCAGCTCGGATGGTTCCACAGCGCCGCGAAGGACAAGGGCGCGGGCGACGGGGAGAGTTTCGTCGGCATCCACGTCGGCGGCCCGACGCGCATCGGGCACTACTTCATCCCCGCGTTCGCGACAGCGAAAGGAACCAAGGGCAAGGTGGAACAAGGCCCGATACTCACGCCCGGCAGGCTCTTCGACTGGTCGCTCATCTATGACCCCGCGGCAAACGGCGGCAACGGCGAGATCCGCGCGACCCTCGGCGGGGAATCGGTGACGCTCCCCCTGAAGCCGGGACAGAAGGCGCAAGGCGCAAGCCTCGATCGATTCGGCATCTTCACGTCCACGGTGGGCGGCCAGATGGTGAAAATCTACCTCGACGACCTCCAATACTCCTCGTCCGGACCGTAAAACAGCCCGCCAGACGCCGGGGTCTTGCGCCCCTCAGTGCCCCTGCTCCTCGATGGCCCGCGCACTCGCTGCCACGGCCTTCCGGATCTCTGCGCCATCGAAAGGCTTCGCAATGACGTGCTGCACCCCCAGTTCCCGGTAGCTCGCCTCGACGGCGGGCGACAGGTACCCGGTGATCACGATGCACCTCCCGCGGAATTCCGCGTCCTTCAACTTCTGGATCAGCTCCGATCCCGACCAACCAGGCATCAGATGATCGACAATCACGATCCCGAAACCCGCCGCATTCTCCCTCAAAGTCTCGAATGCCTCCCGCCCGGTGGCGACCGCATCCACCTGATACCCGCGACCCACAGCCAGACGCACCGTCGGGGCGATGTCCGCCTCGTCGTCAACGACCAGGATTTTTCCGGGTGAAGGTGCCATTGCTCTGGAAATATGATCCCTACGCGCCGGATTGACTAGGATGATTCTGGCGCCCATCCGCCCCGGGGGCGTGAATCCACCCGAATCCAACCCCGACGCACCCGGGCCCGCGTTCACCCGATTGCCACACTCATCACGATCTCCCGCTAAGCAGGCGTCGCGTGCCCCTCCCAAAGGAACGTCACCGGCTTCTCCACATCCGGATGCAGGCTCGCATGCACCGGGCAGGTGAGCGCGGCCCGCTCCAGCGCGGCACGATGCGGATGATCCGCCGGCTGCGGGATGCGAATCTCCGAGGTCAGCCGCCCGATGCGTCGCACCGGCGTCTGCGTCATTTCCTTTTTCACCACGACGCGCATCCCGCGCAGATCGATCGCGTGGCGCTCCGCGAAAATTCCCATCACCGTCGCCATGCACGTCCCGAGCGCGGTCGCGACGAGATCCGTCGGCGAGAAGGATTCGCCGCGGCCGTGATTGTCCACCGGCGCATCCGTCACCACCGAATTCCCGCTCGGGCCGTGCGTTGCGCGGGTCCGCAGCCCGCCTTCGTAGGTGACGTCGATCTGGACAAAGTGTGTTTGCATCCCCGGCTGCGTACTGACGCCGGCCGGCCTGGGCCAGCCGTTTTTCCTCGGCGGCGCTACTCGAGCAGTTTCGCCACCTTCTCCGCGATCTTCCCGGCGGGATCGGTGTCCACGATCCTGCCTTCCCTGTCCACGAGCCACATCGCCGGGATTGCATCGATGCGGAAGCGTTGCGCGATTTCGTTCTCCCATCCACGTCCGTCGAAGTGCTGCGGCCATTTCATCCCCTTTGCCTTCAGCACGCGCTTGAGCGCAGCCTCGTCCTTGTCGAGCGAGATGCCGACGATCTCGAAGCCCTTCGCATGCAGCTTCCCGTACGCCGCGACGAGTTCCGGCATCCGCGCCATGCACGGCCCGCACCACGTCGCCCAGAAATCCACGAGCACCACCTTTCCCCGCAGCTTCGCCAGATCGACCGGCGTCCCGTCGAGCGCCTTGAACGCGAGTTCCAGCGGCTTACTTTTCAGTTCCGCGAGCGCCTTCACGGATGCCTGCTTCTCCTTCGCCATGTCCGCAATCGCAGGCTCGGCATGGACCACGAGCCGCGCGAGCAGGGCATCGAGCCGCGCCGGCGCAAACTCCTGGACCAGCCCGATGTGAAGCTCCTCGATCGCCGCATTGTCCCCGGCGCGAGGAAAATCCCTCCAGTGCTTTTCGAGCCACCGCTCCCACTCCTCCAGCGTGAGCTTCTTCGATTCGATGTCCTCCGCCGCGAGCATCAGGCGCTCGACGCCCGCCTCCGATTTCACCTCCGCCGGCGCATCCTCCGCGGCGAGGATCCGCCCGAACATCGCCCTCGGCGATTCCCCCGCGGGCAGCGGTAGCCCGGCCGCCTCGCGCAGGGCGGTGGGGATCTGGTCGGTGCTGAGAAGGGGGTCGGACAACGCGAAGCTCGCCGGCAGCGCCGCGCCCAGCCCGGCT
>JBEBGK010000627.1:0-3016 GCA_040081515.1 Chthoniobacteraceae bacterium | reverse complement strand
AAGGTGATCCTCGAGACTGGCGAGTTGCAGACCTACGACAACGTCCGCCTCGCCAGCGACATCGCCATGCGTGCCGGCGGGGACTTCATCAAGACGAGCACCGGCAAGGTGCAGCCCGCCGCGACCATGCCCGTCACGCTCGTGATGCTCGACGCCATCCGCGATTTCTTTTTCGAGACCGGACGGCGCATCGGCATGAAGCCCGCCGGCGGCATCCGCACCGCAAAGGAATCGCTCGCCTACCTCGTGATGCTCGCCGAGACGCTTGGCGACGACTGGATGACGCCCGACCTCTTCCGCTTCGGCGCCAGCACGCTCGCCAACGACGTGCTCATGCAAATCGCCAAGCTCGCCGACGGCCGCTACCAGGGCGCGGATTATTTCCCGCTGCCTTGATGAGCGGGCGGCTTGCGGCGCGGCCTGTGACCGTTACTCTCCGCGGCAATGGCCGACCAGCTCACCCCGATGATGCAGCAATACCACGCCATCCGGCGCGGTCTGCCGGCGGATACGCTGCTGTTTTTCCGGCTCGGGGATTTTTATGAGATGTTCGGCGATGACGCGAAGGAAGGCGCCAGCCTGCTGAATGTCGCGCTGACCAACCGCAACGGCGTCCCCATGTGCGGCATCCCGCACCATGCGCACGAGGGCTACATCCGGCGGCTCATCAAGGCCGGGCGCCGCGTGGCGATTTGCGATCAGGTGTCCGAGCCGAAGCCCGGGCAGATCGTCCAGCGAGAGGTGACGCAGATCATTTCGCCCGGGACCATCGGCGACCTGCAGATGCTCGATGCAAAGCGGAACAACTTCCTCGCCGCGATCCATCCGCGCGAGAAAGGCGGCGGCCACGGGTTTGCATTTCTCGATCTGACGACGGGCGATTTCCGCCTCACCGAGCTGGCCGACGACGCGGCGCTCGCCGATGAACTCGCCCGCGTCCAGCCCTCCGAGATTCTCGTCGCCGACGAGCACGCTGCGCGATACCCCGGCATCGGGCGCATCCAGCCGCGCGACGGCTACACCTTCCTCGCGGACCAGGCCTACTACGCGCTGCGCGAACATTTCCGCGTGCAGTCGCTTGACGGATTCGGATGCGCCGAGATGCCCGCCGCACAGTGCGCGGCGGGGGCGATTCTCCATTACCTCAAGGAACTGCGCCGCTCGCTCGGGCACATCACGCGGCTCACCGTCTATCGGAATTCGCAGTTCATGATCGTCGATGCCGCGACGCAGGCGAACCTCGAACTCATCGAGGCGCGCGGCGGCGGACGCGACACGAGCCTCCTCGGCTGCCTCGACCGCACTCACACACCCATGGGCGCGCGGAAACTGCGCGACTGGATCCTGCACCCGCTCTGCGACCTCGCGGAGCTGCGTTCCCGCCAGCAGTGCATCGCCGACCTGCTCGCGCAGCCATTTCTCCTCGGCACGATCCGCGAGACGCTCAAGGGGATCCGCGATCTCGAGCGCACCGTCGGCCGGCTCACGCAGACCGGCGGGAATGCGCGCGACCTGCAGGTGCTGCGCACTTCGCTCGAACAGATCCCCGCGCTGCGCGCCGACATCGAGGCCCTCCTGCGCGGCCCCGAGATGATGGTGCCGGCGGATGCGCCCCCCGCGGCCCGCAATCCGCAGTTGCCCCATGCCTCGCTGGCTGGCCTCCTCGTGAAGCAACTTCACGAGCTCCCCCACCTCGTGGATCTCCTCACCACAGCGCTCGTGGACGAGCCGCCCGCGGTGACGAAAGAGGGCGGGATGTTCCGCGACGGCTACCACGCGCCGCTCGACGAGCTGAGGCGCGGATCGCGCGAGGGCAAGGACTGGATTGCGCAGCTCCAGCAGCGCGCAATCGAGGAGACGGGCATCAAGTCCCTCAAGATCCGCTACACCTCCGTGTTCGGATATTTCCTCGAGGTCACAAAATCCAACCTGCAGCTCGTCCCGCAGAATTGGATCCGCAAGCAGACCGTCGCCACCGGCGAACGGTTCATCACCCCGGAGCTCAAGGAGGTGGAGAACAAGATCCTCGGCGCCGACGAACGTTCGCAGGCGCTTGAATTCGAGCTCTTCGGCCAGCTCCGCGACGAAGTCCTCCGCGACCTGCCGCAGCTCCAGTCCACTGCCGCCTCCGTCGCCGCACTCGACGTGCTCTGCGCGCTCGCGGAGACCGCCCGCCTTTTCGGCTACTGCCGCCCCACGCTCTCCGACGAACCCGGCCTCCACGTCGTCGAGGGCCGGCACCCCGTGCTCGACCAGTCGCTCGTCGAGGAGAAATTCGTCCCGAACGACGTCGAGCTCGACGGCACCGCGAACCGGCTGCTCATCATCACCGGCCCGAACATGGCGGGAAAAAGCACCTACATCCGCCAGGTCGCGCTCCTTGTGTTGATGGCTCAAATCGGCTCGTGGATCCCCGCAAAGAGCGCGGAAGTCGGGCTCGCCGATCGCATTTTCACCCGCGTCGGCGCCAACGACGATCTCTCCCGCGGCCAGAGCACCTTCATGGTCGAGATGAACGAGACCGCGAACATCTGCAACAACGCGACCGCGCGCAGCCTCGTCATCCTCGATGAAATCGGCCGCGGCACCTCGACGTTCGACGGCCTGAGCATCGCGTGGAGCGTCGCCGAGTATCTCCACGACACCGTGAAATGCCGCACGCTCTTCGCCACGCATTACCACGAGCTCACCGAGCTCGAAATCACCCGCGCCGGCGTGAAGAACTACAACATCGCCGTGCGCGAGTGGAATGATCAGATCATCTTCCTACGCAAAATCATCCGCGGTGGCGCCGACAAGAGCTACGGCATCCAGGTCGCCCGCCTCGCCGGCCTCCCGCAAAAAGTGATCGCCCGCGCCAAGGAAATCCTCAGCAACCTCGAGCACCACGAGCTGAACGCCGACGGCAAACCCACCCTCGCCGAGGCCCCCGCGCCGCCGAAGCACGGCAAGCCGCGCGGAAAAAAAGCCGCGCAGAAGGCCCTGGATGCCATGCCCCCGCAGATGACCCTGCTGT
>JBEBGK010000626.1:0-3030 GCA_040081515.1 Chthoniobacteraceae bacterium | reverse complement strand
AACCAGCTGGCTGAACTTCAACTTCGATAACGTCAAAGCCAAGAATCTTGGAGGTTTTCCGTTTCATAGCCGGCCTCCTTTCGGGAGATGGAATCCCGCCTCGGCGAGCATGTCCTCGATTTGTGGCGGGCCGAGATTGCCGGTGCGGAACAGATCGTTGATGTCCTTGTGGCCGGCTGGGGTGAGCCTGATTACTTTGGCACCCCGCTTTTTGATTTGCTCGGCGAAGCAAGGACGCCCGTCCTGCGACTCAAACCACGAGAGTCCCGTCTTGTCCGCGTCCGCCAACATGATGACGCTGCGAGGTCGCCAGTGCTGGTAGTGGCGCAGGTAGGCGTCGGTGCCACCTCTTCCCTCCCCGCGGATGCCGACCATGGCAACGCCGGGAGGCAAGGTGAGCGTGCCGTTGTGATCGATCCATCCGCTTGCAAGCAGGACGCTGAGGGCATCCCATTCGCCGGCACAGACGATCACGCATTCGCATCGGGTGCCATACCCCGGTTGCTCCGGGTCGCGGCCGTCGCGGGAGATGATGAGCGGGGCATTGGCGCCGTCATGCATGCCGTGTTGCTTCTTCGTCGGAACATAAATCCACGAAACAGGCGAGCCATCACACTTCGTCGCCCTCGGATGAAAGCGGACATGGAGTTGCACCGGGCGCGACGCCCAGAAAACCTCCCCATTGTCCCCGATGACTTCCGCCGGGTGGAGAACTCGGAAGGCCGCACACGGCTGCGGCTCAATGAAACTCTGCCACAGGTCGAAGACCGGCGCGGACAGCAGATATGCGCGAGCGAGCACGCGAACGCCGCCCTCCGGCCATCCCCTCCAATCGGCGATGGACCGACGCGCCCCCTCGTCACTTTCGAGGCGTGCGATTCCCAAATGCCACAGCGCGAGGTGCCGGGCGTCGAGCATCGGCCAACTTGGCGGACGGGTCGTGAGTTGAGCCTTGCGATCCCCAGGAGCAGGTGTGGGCTTCGCAGGCGGTGTTGTGAGGGTGCCGTCGTCGGAGACACCGGCCCATGCGGCGCACTCCTTAAGCGCGATACCATTATCCCCGCCGCGTTCGCGTGCCCACACGCCGATGCAGTCGCCGCCCTTGCAGGACTCGTGATCAAAATAAACGAGTTCGCCATCTTTGATGTTGAGGGCGAGCGAGTCCTTCTTTCCCACGCGCCAGCTATCAGTGCCGGCACGGTGCAGTTTATCGCCGTAGAGTTCACGGAGGAAGTCCTCCGCACGCGCGGCGACACGCGTCTTCAATTCTTGTACATCAATCATGGATTGTCCTTGATTGCGCCGCCCTCTCGCATACCCTCCGGGAACATCACTTCACCGAAGACCGCGTGCGCGAAAGCAGCGCGGTTTTTGTTTTAGCCGACTTGGTTGTTACGCTGGAGGTGCGCGAGAACATCCGGCCAGCGGAAGCGGACAGTCTTGCCGATCTTCAGGTGGCAAATCCGTCCGTCGCGCATCCACTGGTCGAGAGTTCGACAGGAGATCCTGAGTCGGCGGGCGACCTCGGGTTTCTTCAGGACTTCATCGATCGCAGCGGTGAGTCCTGGAATTGCGTGGGTTTCGTCGATACTCGCGGAAGCGGCACGACCCGGTGTGGAAGCAATGTGTTTCTTCATTACGATGCGCATTTTTGCAGCACCGCACCAAAGTGGATATTACCCGACATTCAGCCGCTTGTCGGGTTGCCCGCCGACGCCCTGTTTATGCCGGTTTCGCGGCTTTCGGTCCGCGCTTTTTCACAGCTTCTTCGGCCTGTTTGTTCCGTCGTGAGCGGCCCGTTCCGACAAGCTCAAACGCCCCACGTAACGCCTCCTTCCAATCATTCGTGCGGATGCTCCTTGCTCGATCCACAACGTCGCCGTAGTACGGATTCTTGCGTGACCGCCGTACCGCGAAGAATTTCTTCAATGCCGGATGGCGTGAAGGATCGCGGCTTGGGCTTACCTCCGCAAGCACCTCCCAAGCGATGTTCGCCCAACTCGGCCAAGTCCGCGCTGAAAAGCGTTTGAGTCTTGTGGCCGCTTTCCTCCACGCCGGGAGTTCGGGATAGCCTTTCCCACTCAGGCCCTTGTCGCTCTCGTAAAAGAGGTTGGAGGACTCAATATGTCCGATCAGCCGGACCGCGAGTAGATTTGGCCCCTCAAAGTTCCATGTCCGCTTGCCCGTCGCGAGTTTCGCAAGATAGGTCTCCTGCCCTTGTTCGAGGGATTCCAACAGGCGGACATTCTCCCGAGCCTGATCCGGGTGACACGAAATGAGTCCGGGAATCGCGAGGCAGCCTCTCGCCCACTTGCGAAAGAGTTCAGGCTTGCGGGTGGCAAGAAGCTCAAAGTTGCTTACTGTTTCGCCTATGGCGCCCATCAACGCGATCGCTGCCTTGTGCCGTCCGGGCACTGCGAGATCGAGAAGGCCAGCCAGAATGTGATTTGCCAGCAGAACGAGGTAGAGGAACGGCTCGTCGCTTTCCCTCGCTAGCGCCAGCAAACCGTCGATCGCTTCCCCGCATTTTAGGTGGAAATCATCGCAGAACTTTTCCGCAGAGTCGGCAGGAAGAGATCCCAGACTTCGCCACCATGCCGCGATCTTCCGTTGCCCATCCGCAAGGTCCGTCCGGCCCTGTTCTTCATAGTAGGTCGCGCTTCCGTCATGCATTTTGGCGCGGTCTTCAGCGATGTCCGCTGGAACCTCGTCAAGTTCCCCGCCCTCAAACGAGAATTTCCTGAGAATAGCCTGAGCAATCGCATTTTTCGTCGCCTTGATCGGGATCGCCGCTTTCTTCATCGTGCGCCCCCCATTTGGGATCACGTTCCCGACCTCAGTTGGCGGTGTCGCAAGTCCTCGTTAGTGCTGGATGGGTAGTTGCAAAGTAGTTAGAAAGTTTTGTGGCGTTGAGTTAGAGCCCATTGAGAATGGATGGAAATTGCGACAACTGGCTTCGTGCTAGGTCTTTTCTTCGCCAAAAAGGTCGTCGATTCCGAGTTCCTTCAAGGCGGCGTTTAGCGGCTCCAA
>JBEBGK010000625.1:0-3030 GCA_040081515.1 Chthoniobacteraceae bacterium | reverse complement strand
GCCGAAGGGCGTCTGGATGACCTGGTTCGGCGAGCCATTGTCGCCCACGAAGATGACCATCGTATTCGCGCGCACCGCGGGAGTCATGCTGCTGAGCAGGCGGCCAATCTCGGTGTCCATCGCCTCGACGGCGGCGTTGCGGTGAGTGCGCTGGTTGGTCGCGTTGTTGTTGATCGGCAGACTCGCCCAGTTCGTCACGGTCGTGTCGTAGGTGTGCAGGGCATCCGGCGGTTTGTGAAAGGGGGTGTGCGGCGCGTTGTATCCGACCCAGAGGAACCACGGCGACGAGCCCCGCGCAGCAATCCACGCGACGGCGTCGTCCGTGGTGTCGGTCGTCGCATAGGTGGTCGTGCCGTTGGCCGCGCCCGTGACGCCATTAATCGTCTTCGTCCACGCGGTGTAATTCCCGGTCCCACCCGAACCACCGACGAGCGTGCCTGTGAGGCATCCCGCGTAGTGCGGCCACCCGGCGATGTTTGCCGGATCGTTCGCGATGTTCGCAGTCGGTCCGAGGGTGAGGTGCCATTTCCCGAGGCTCGCCGTCGAGTAGCCGAGCGACGGATTCGCAGCGAAAGCGCGCGGCAGCGTGAACTCCCCCGCCAGGAGCTGCCCGTCATTCGCCGTCAGCGCCGTGGTCACGCCGTGGCGATACGGATTGCGGCCCGTGAGCATCGTCGCGCGCGTCGGCGAGCAGGTCGGCATCGCGTAGCAGTTGCGAAACATCACGCCCGAACTCTTCAGCGCATTGATGTTCGGCGTCGGCGGCAGCGCCGCCCCGGGCGAGGTATTGTAGAGCGAATTGGCGTCGATGCCGTAGTCATCGGCGATGATGAGCAGAACATTCCGTTGCACGGCGCGCGCTGGCGTGAGCGCGAAGGCAACGAAGACGAGGACGGTAACGGCGGCTTTCATGATGATAATGGAACCACACGCATCTAAACGGCGCTGCGACGCCTGGATAAATTCGCGTTTATCTTCTTACCCGCGTGAAGGCGCGAAGCTAGCGTCCGCTTCATGCGCATCCTGCTTCTCGAAGACCAGCCGGCGCTCCTCGCTTCGACCAAAAAAGGGCTCGAGGAGATGGGCTTCGGCGTCGATGCGTTCGCAGACGGCGATGCCGCGATGGCGCGCGCGCTCGACACGCCTTACGACGCGCTCGTGCTCGACATCATGGTTCCCGGTCGCGATGGGCTCAGCATCCTGCGCGCGCTGCGGGAGCGGCGGAAGGCGGTGCCGGTCATCCTGCTCACCGCGCGTGCGGCGCTGCCGGAGAAAGTCGAGGGGCTGAATCTCGGGGCCGACGACTACCTCACGAAGCCGTTCTTCATCGAGGAACTCGCCGCGCGACTCCGCACCGTCGTGCGGCGGCACGCTGGCGAACCCGCGCACCTGCTGCGGGTGGCGGACCTGACCCTGGACCTGCTCGCTCGCAAGGCGACGCGCGACGGCAAAGAGCTGGAGCTGTCAGTGCGCGAGTTCGAGTTGCTGGAGTTTTTCATGCGCGCGCCGGGCCGCGTCTTCAGCCGGGTGCAGATCTACGAGCACGTCTGGGGCTACGGCGCGGACATCGAGAGCAATCTCGTGGAGGTCTATGTGCAGCGGCTGCGCGCCAAGATCGACAAGGATCGCGAGCCAAAACTCCTGCGCACCATCCGCGGCGCGGGCTACGCGCTGGGTGAATGAAGACCGCACGTTCCACATTTCGCCTGCGGCTCGCGATCCACACGATGCTCGTGGCCGGTGTGCTCGTGGCGGCGTTTGGCGCGGGCGCGTGGTGGTATGCGCAGCGGCAGCTGGCGCGAAATCTCGACCTGCGCGTGGCTGAATCCGCCCGCCGGCTGTGGACGCAGCTCACGCCGAGGCATGGCGCGGCTGAGATGCGCGAGGCGGCGACGGCGATCTTCGGAACTGCGACGCTCGACGATGGCAGAACTGCGGTGCTGGTGCAAAGCCATGTGGCGGGCAATCCCGTGATTTATTCGAGCGCGGCAGATCCTGCCGCCGGCTTTCGTGATCGCCTGGCGAGTGGTGAAGGAGTCATCACCACCCCCGACGATTCGCGCCCGCTCGAACGCACTCCGCCGGCGCAGCGCGGCACGCTCCTGCGTCCACAGATGCCGGAAATCCGCGAACCGGTTTTCTTTACCACGAGCACGCCGAAAGGGGAGTGGCGCTACGTCGCGCTGAGCAGCCCCCGCTACACCGTCTTCGTCGGTCTCTCGACGCGCGAGTTCTACGCCGAGGTGCGTCGCGCCGCGTGGAGCTTCGCGGCGGCGGGTGCGGCGGGGCTGTTGCTCGCCGGACTCGGCGCATGGTGGCTCGCCGGACGCGCGATGCGTCCGCTCGAACGGGTAGTCGCCACCGCGGAAAAACTCAGTGCAGCCGAACTGGACGAACGCATCCCGATCAAATCGGGTGACGATCTTGAATTTGCCCGACTCATCTTCGCGCTGAACGGGATGATCGAGCGACTGCACGCCAGCTTTCAGCAAGCCGCGCGGTTCACCGCCGATGCCTCGCACGAATTGAAGACGCCGCTCGCCGTGATGCAGGCCGCGCTGCACGACGCGCTGCGATCCGGTCAGCCGCCGCCGGTCGAGGCGCTGCTGGGCGAAGTTTCGCGCCTCAAGTCCATCACGCAAAGCCTGCTCCTTCTCTCGCAGGCCGATGCAGGCAAGCTTCCCCTCCAGCGCGAGCGCTACGACCTCAGCATCGAGGTCGCAGGCATCGCCGAGGACGCCGAGGCGCTCTGTGCCGAAGCCGGCCTCAAATGCGAACATTCCATCGCACCCGGAATCGAAGTCGAAGCGGACCGTGCACTGATGCGCCACGTCTTCCGCAACCTCCTCGCCAACGCGATCCAGTACAACCGTCCCGGCGGCAGCGTCACCATGAGCCTCCGTCGCGAGGACGCCCGCGCCATTTTCTCAATCACCAACACCGGCCCCGGAATCCCTGCGGAAGTGCAGCCTCGGCTCTTCGAGCGGTTCTTCCGCGCGGACCACGCGCGTCAGGGCGAAGGCACCGGCC
>JBEBGK010000624.1:0-3032 GCA_040081515.1 Chthoniobacteraceae bacterium | reverse complement strand
GCGGCGGCATTCCTCTGCCTTCTTGCCTCGGGCTCGCCCGGCTACCGGCAGCTCGGCGTCCTCATCGCGTGCGGCATCCTCATCGCGGCGGCCGTGATGATGACGTATTTCTGGCTCTTCCTCGGCATCAGACTCCCGCGATGGCTCTACAAGACGATCCTCGCCGCCCTCGCCTGCGCGGGCGCGGCGGCCGTCCTCTGGATCGTCCGCTCCGCGGGTTCATGGAGCGCGAACGTGTGGATGAACATCGGCATCGCGGCATTGCTCGGCCCGCTGACGATGGCCGTCGCGCATTACCTGTGCAAATGGGTTCCCCGTCTGCCGGCATTCGCGATCGCCCGCCCATGGAAACTGCTTCTCCCGTCCTCGATCGGATTTGTCGCACTCGGCGCCGTGGCGCTTGCGCCCATTGGCGAAGTCGTCTTCGACTTGAACCCGAAATCGCTGGAACCCCGCAACAGTCAGGCGGGCCATGCGCTTCGGACCATCATGGCCCGCCTCAACCCGGAGGGCGTGGAGAACGTCCTCGCGGTGATCCGCGCACCCGATGCCGAGTCGCTCGCCGCGGCGTGGGAAAAGGCGCACGCAGCGTGGCAGAAGCTCACCCCTGGTGGCACCGATGCGGCAGGCACTCCGCCGGTGCTCGCGCACATCTCGACACCCGCGGGACTCGCAACATCGCCCGCCCGGATGCAGGCGAACGCCGCAAGACTGAAGGCGGTCGATTTCCCGGCAGCCCTCGCGGCCTTCGACGCCGCGCTGAAGGCCAACGACTTCGATCCCGGCCAGTTTGGCGACGCCCGCGGGTTGCTCGAGGCGCTGGGCGAGGCGGCCGCCGGGCACCTCACCGCTCTCGAGTGGCGCCGGAATCTGCCCGAGACCAGCGCGTGGTGGTTTCTCATCGATGGCTTCCTCAGCCGCGATCACCCCATCGGGATCGCGCGACTGAAGCCGCCCCGCAGCATTCAGAGCGCCGGCGAATCCGCGGCGTTGCGGCGCGCCCTCGCCGTGCCCGGCCTGGAAATCGGCCTCTCCGGCTGGGCCTACACGCTCGCCGAGCTCGGCCCATGGTCCGAGCGAAAGATGCTCGAACTCAGCGGACTGATGGTCAGCCTGAACGTCGTCCTGCTCTTTCTCCTCCTCCGCGCAGTGAAGCCGGTGGCGATTCTCATGCTCGGCCTCGCGCTGAGCCTCGGCGCGCTCCTCACCACGCTGAAATGCACCGGGATCACGCTTAACCTCTTCAACATCCTCGCCTTCCCCCTCGTGCTCGGCGTCGGCGTGGACTACGGGATCTACATCGCGCTCGCCCTGCGCTCCGCGAATCCGACGCACGAGCTCACCGGGCTCATCAAGCCGGTCCTCCTCAGCGGTCTCACCACCGTCGTGGGTTTCGGTTCGCTGGCCTGGGCGCAAAACCCCGCCCTGCGCGGCCTCGGCCTCCTCTGCGGGATCGGAGTCGGCTGGTGCCTCGTGGCGACCTTCCTCTTTGTCCTGCCCGCCTGCATCCTTGCGGCCCGCAAGAAATGAGCAACGTCGCGCTGTCCATTTGAAGGTCCGTTTGCCAAAGTCTCCCGAAATGCGGTCGCCACTCTACCGCCTCAGCGCCTTCAAACTCGGCTACGCCATCGCGCAATTGCTCCCGAGGCCCGTCTTGCTGCGCCTTGCCGATGGCGCGGCCCGGTGGAGCATGCGGCGCACGCCGCAATTGCGGCAGATCCTGCGCGAAAACCTCGCGGTCGCCACCGGCTGCTCAGGCGGACAGCTCGATCAGCTCGTCCGCGACAACGCCCGCCTCTTTGCCCACACCATCGCGGACTACTTCCGCTTCGCCGGCGCGCGGGCCGACCACGCGGGTGAACTGGTGAGCGAATGGGAAGGATGGGAGCATCTCGTCGCCGCACGGCAGCGCGGCAAAGGCACGATCGTCATCACCGGCCACCTCGGCCATTGGGAACTCGGCGGCCTCGTGCTCGCGCTTAAAGGACTTCCGATGACCGTCGTCACGCTCCCGGAGCCCTCGGACGAACTTACCCGCTGGCGCGGCGCATCCCGCCGGCGCCTCGGCATCCAGACCATCGCGGTCGGCCCGGGCCATGAATTCGCCTTCGTGGAAATGCTGCGCGTCCTCCGCGGCAACGGCGTTCTCGCGATGCTCGTGGACCGGCCTTACTCCGGCACCGGGCTCCCGGTGAAGCAGTTCGGCCGCGAGACCCAGTTCAGCACCGCCGCCGCCATGCTCGCGCACCACACCGGCGCCGCGGTCGTTCCTGCCGTCGTCCTGCGGCAGCCCGACGGCCGATACCGCGCGCTCGCATGTCCGCCGGTGGAAATGACCCAGGGCAGTCTCCGCGACACTCTTCCCGTGAATGTGCAAAGGATCGCCGACGTCTTTGAAACACAGATCCGACTGCACCCCGACCAATGGTTTAATTATGCTCCGCTTTTTTCCGCTTCCTAGCCTCCTCGCCATCCTCGCCATCCTCGCATCCGCCGCCTTCGCGCAGCAGCTCACGCCCGCGGAGGAGAAGACCCTCCTCTCACGGTTGCAGGAACAGCGCGCACAATCGCCCGCGCTCGCCGCGGAATTCACCGAGGACCGCACCACGCGCCTGCTCTCGCGGCCGCTGCGAAGCACCGGCACCATCGCATTCCAGGCGCCCGACAAGTTCCGCCGCGAACTCAAGGGCCAGTCCCCCAGCCTCACCGTCTGCAACGGCACGGACCTCTGGATCTTCTACCCGAAGTTCAACGAGGCCGAGCACTACACCCTGGGGCGAAAACAATTCTTCGACGACAGCCTCGCCGCCCTCACCGCCGGCCTGAACTTTGAAAAGGTGGACAAATTCTTCCGCGTCGCCGCGTCGCGCGAAGGCGATGGCTACAAGATCGACCTCACGCCGAGATCGAGCGGGCTCCGCCGCATGCTCACGAGCCTGACGGTGTGGCTGGATTCCTGCTCGGTATTCTACGGCGTTTATGAAAAGGAAGGTGGCGCGGCCCAGCTCCGGGGCGAGATCGTATATCCCACT
>JBEBGK010000623.1:0-3041 GCA_040081515.1 Chthoniobacteraceae bacterium | reverse complement strand
GCGGCTGCACCGTTCGCCGTCGGCTGGCTCCTTCAAAGGTTGCGACGTGTCGTGGTGGCAGCAGTCGTGCGCATCTTCCGCCTTAGCGCGTGATCCCATCCCGCCCAAAGCGCAGTGATTCGAGAGCACAAACCATCCAACGAACGTCGCGATGACAGCGACTATACGGAAAGCACGGTTAGTGCGAATGGCATTCAAAGTGACGAAGGTTGCATAGCCGTCGGCCCGGTCTCTGGCAAGACGGGCTTCCGGCTGGTATATCGCGGTTCACACCCCGCCGGACGTAAAAACCCTCGGATTGTTTCTGGCGGGTTCATTTCAGCCAGCGCGAGAGCCTCTCTCGCAAATACTGCCGGGCGCGATACAGCTTGCTCTCCACCGCCTTCTCGGAGCACCCCAGCACCTTCGGGATGTCGGCTCCGGCTATCGCCTGGTCACCAACGAGGAGGCGCTGAAATTTGCCCGTCAGTGCGCCTCAGAGTTGTTCGGCGCCGCACACAGCAACCTGGAGGTGTTCAATATCTGCATCCCGGCACGGCCGAACTTCTGCCGCATCGACCTGATCCACAAGGGGTATGAGGTGAATGTGTTCCGGCAGGAGGTTTATCTGCCCTTCCTGCGGCTGACCAACAGCTACAACGCCAGCCGGGCGCTCCGGTTCGACATCGGCTACTGCCGCAAGCTCTGTCTGAACGGCGTCATCTTCGAGTCCGAGGTGATCGAATTCCGTTTTCCCCACTCGCGGATGCGGATTCCCGAGACGCTGGACTTCAAGCTTGGGAAAGAGCGCATGGAAACGGTTACGAAGAAATTCGGTGCACGGGCGGAGCGTTTGCTGGGACACGGGATCGAGCGCAGCACCGCGGTCCCGCTCTTTTTCAAGGCGCTGGAACTTCCGCTTCCGAAGACACCCGATGATTTGCGCAACCGCAGAGAGGAGCTTTTCGAGCCGCTCAAATTGAATGCGGAATCCCTCATCGAAAAATACTCGGAGGAAATGGGCTCGAATGCCTACGCGCTGTTCAACGCCGTGACGGATTTTGCAACACGCCCTTCCGGTCTTCGCAATTTCCGACGAGCCGAACACTCCATGCAGACGCAGGCCGGCCGCTGGTTGAGGGAGTTCGATGAATTGCTCCAGAAGAACCCGAAACCGGCTCTGGCGGATTATCTCGCCGAATACGGCAGCGTCGCGCAATGGAACCGAAATCGCGTATGCAAGAGCGTGAATTGATGAGCCGCGATACCGTGCCCGGCGATGAAGGGGCAGAAAATCATCGCGGAACGGACGGACCATACCCGCTTGGTCGCCCGCGCGGATTGATCCTCGCAGGAATTCCATTCCACGCGTTTGATTCACCCGATGAAATCCTCCCCTCTAGCTTCGCTTCTCGCCATTCTTTCACCGATCACCCGTCGCGCCTTCCGATCAGCAATCTTCCCACTGATCTTCCTCCTGGCATTCTGCCGTATCGCAGTCGCCGAGGAAGCGAAGGTGCCCACCGGACAGCGGGTTTTTTATACCGGCCACAGCTTCCACATGTTCGTGCCGCCAATGATCGACGAAATCGTCAAGTCCACGGGCATCCAGGGGCACGTCCGCGTGGGCCAGCAGGGCATCGGCGGCTCCAAGGTCATCCAGCACTGGGATTATCCCGACGAGAAAAACACCGCGAAACCGGCGCTCACGAGCGGCAAGGTGGATGTGTTCACGATGGCGCCGCACGTCATGATCCCCGATCCGGGAATCACAAATTTTGTGGACCTCGGGCTGAAGCACAACCCGGACATGCGCTTCCTCATCCAGGGTTCGTGGTATCCGCATGATGTGGCCGCACCGGCGGCGGGAGCGCCCGACAGGCGCATCAAGGACAATGCGCAGCGCGACACGATGAAGATCGAAGACCTGCAGGCGGCGATTGATGAATGGCGCAAACGGATGGAGGCGCAGGCGGACGCACTCAACAGGCAGCACGGCACGCATGTGTTCATCGTCCCGGTCGGAGACGCGGTCGTGAAGCTGCGTGCAATGGTCGCCGCGGGGCAGTTTCCCGGCATCACGGAGCAGTCCAAACTTTTCCGTGATCCAATCGGCCACGGACAGGGACATGTCATGGTGCTCGCCGCGTACTGCGACTTTGCGGCGATGTATCGCATGAGTCCCGTCGGCCACAAAATCACGGAGCGCAGCGTGACCGACGAACAACACGCGATCCTCCAGAGGCTCGCGTGGGACACAGTTTCGAATTATCCGCACGCAGGGATTGCGGTAACGGTGAAGTAGATGTTGGCGGATTCCATGACGACATCAGGCTCCATCTCCGCAAAGGGACGTTCTGCCGGGCGGTAGTATCAGTCCATCCATGAAAACACGTCTCCTCGTAATCCTCGGCCTCCTGGCGTTCCTCCCGGTCCACCTGCGCGCGGATGACGTGGAGCGCATCTCCGACATCATCTACACCAAGCACGACGGCGTCGCGCTCACGATGGACGTCTTCAAGCCGGCAAAGCCCAACGGCGCGGGCGTCATCAAAATCATCAGCGGCGGATGGAAATCGAACCACAAAGGAATCAGCGATGGCGGATGGCCGAAATCGGGCTACACCACCTTTGTCGTCGTGCATGGCTCGCAGCCGCGCTTTCAAGTGGAGGAAATCGTCGCGGACCTCAATCGCGCCGTGCGGTTCATCCGCGCAAACGCCGCGAAATACGGCGTGGACCCGATGAAACTCGGCGTCACCGGCGGAAGCGCGGGTGGGCACCTCAGCCTCATGCTCGCCACCCGCGGCGGCGCCGGGGATCCAAAGGCCCCCGACCCCGTGGACCGCGAGAGCAGCGCCGTGCAAGCCGTCGCGTGCTTCTACCCGCCGACGGATTATTTGAACTGGTTCGAGGATGGCGACAACGCCGTGGGCATCGGCAAACTCGCCGCATACGCGGGCGCATTCGGCCCCAAGTCCACCACGACCGAGGGACGCGAAGCGCTGGGCCGTGAAGTCTCGCCAATCTACTGGGTGCATAAGGATCAGCCGCCCGTATAC
>JBEBGK010000622.1:0-3045 GCA_040081515.1 Chthoniobacteraceae bacterium | reverse complement strand
GACGCAGACCCGCATCCAGAAGTACGAGATGGCCTTTCGCATGCAGGCCAGCGTGCCCGATCTCATGGACGTGGGCAGCGAGCCCGAGTCCACCTACAAGCTCTACGGCGACGAGGCGAAAAAGCCCGGCACCTTTGCCTACACCACGCTCCTCGCGCGGCGGCTCGTCGAGCGCGGCGTGCGCTTCGTGCAGATCTATCACAACAACTGGGACCACCACCGCAACGTCGGCGGCCGCATGCCCGACCAGTGCCGCGACGTGGACCAGCCGACTTACGGGCTCATCAACGATCTCAAACAACGCGGCATGCTCGACGACACGCTCATCATCTGGGGCGGCGAATTTGGCCGCACGATCTACTCGCAAGGCGGACTCACGCACGAGAACTACGGCCGCGACCATCACCCGCGCTGCTTCACCATGTGGATGGCCGGCGGCGGCGTGAAAGGCGGCACCATCCACGGCGAGACCGACGATTTTTCCTACAACGTTGTGCGCGACCCGGTGCACATCCGCGACTTTCACGCGACGGTGCTGCACCTCCTCGGCATCGACCACACGCGCTTCACCTACAAGACCCAGGGCCTCGACTTCCGCCTCACCGGCGTCGAGGAGGCGCATGTGGTGAAGGCGCTGGTCGCATGACGATACCCGGACGGTAGCAAGCCCCTGCCAGAGGCAGTGGGTCGAGCCGGTAGGTCGGACAAAGATGAGTTTGGTATCGCGGAGGAGAGGCTTCGCCGTGACGCACATTCAGGCCCTTCTCCGTGATTCGCACAAGGTCTCGCCGTCCTCTGCGCCGACAACGGCGACTTCCTGCGGCACGTCGATGCGGGATGGTCGGCCAGCAGCAGGCCAATTCCGTGTTTTCCATCCCGATGAACAGGCGCTTGCCTTGCCACAAATCACCAAGCACTCAACGGAGGCGCGCACGCAGTTCCGACAAAGCCGTCACCGCCGAATCGGCTGCCTGCCGCAAGTGCAGCCTCATCGCATCGGCTGCGGCATCCGCGTCACGCTTCGCAATCTGACGCAGGATCCGCAGGTGCTGGTTGAGCGACGGGGAATGAACGCCGGCCAGCGTTTCGCCGACGGCTTCGCGGACCGTTTGCACGAGATCACCGTAGCGCGCGATTTCCCCCGCAAGTCGCGGATTGTCCGCCGCCGCTGCGATGGCCGCATGCAATTCCAGATCCAGCCGCCAGCCAGTGTCGGGACGCCGTTCGCGTCTGAGCTTTTCAAACTTCACCTTCAGGGATTCCACCGTCTCCACGGGCATGCGGGTCGCAGCCAACCTTGCGGCTTCGACTTCGAGCAGCGAGCGGACGGCATAGAGATCCCGCAGTTCCTCCGGCCCGAAAGGGCGGAAGATCGCACCGCAGTTGCGGCGCAGTTCGACGATGCCCATCGAGGCAAGTTCCAGCAGCGCTTCACGCACCGGTGTGCGGCTCACCTTGAAGCGTTCGGCAGCCTCGACTTCCGTCAACCGGTCACCGCCGGTCCACCTTCCCTTGAGCAGATCGTGGACAACGCCACGCACCACGCGGGCTTTGCCGGCTGCGGGCGAGTTCGGGTGCGGACAGCTTTTCATCAGGCTTGCTAAGATTGTATGCAATTGGCGATTTGCACTGTCACGTTCAGATATTGTATGCAATCCGTCCATGAGCCTGCATCTGCCCTCCGTGACGATGCACCCACGCGTCGCAAAAGCCCTTTCAGGCACCGGCTTTCCCCGACCGAGCGTGATCTGATCGATTGCAAATGGTGACGCCACGCGCCTCGCTCCTCTTCCATCCAATGCAACCCCGGATTCATCGCACGCTTTCGGTCCTCGCCGTGATTGCTGCGTCGTTCACGTGCCATGCGGCGCAGCCGGCGGACGCTGCCTTCTTCGAGAGCAAGGTGCGGCCCATCCTGGAGGAGCACTGCTTCGACTGCCACGGGGAGGACAAGCAGAAGAACAAGCTGCGGCTGGACACGGCGGTGGGGATTTTGCGCGGCGGAGAGTCGGGGGAGCCGCTGCTGGTGCGCGGGGTGAGCGCGGAGAGTTACATCATCAAGCGCGTGACTTCGCAGAATGCGAAGGAGGTCATGCCGCCGAAGGGGGATCGCCTCACAGCGGAAGAGGTGGCGACACTAAAGGCGTGGATCGATGGTGGCGCGAAGATGCCGGGGGAGGAAGCAGCTGCAGCATCGCTGCGGCTGAAGACGGAACACTGGTCGTTCCAGGCGCTGAAGCGCCCGGCGGTCACGAAAGCGGGTGGCGAGATCGATGAACTGGTGATGGCGAAGCTGCGCGAGAAGGGGCTGGCACCCTCGCCGCCTGCGGACCGGGCGACGTTGATTCGCCGAGTGTATCTCGTCATGCACGGGATGCCGCCGACGCCACGCGAAACGGACGATTTTGTGAACGACACGCGGCCCGATGCGTATGCGCGGCTGGTGGGGCGGGTGCTGGCGAGTCCTCGATACGGCGAGCGCTGGGCGCGGCACTGGATGGATGTCGTGCGCTATGCGGACACGAACGGTTTCGAGACAAATCGCGAGCGCAAGTCGGCTTACCATTACCGCGACTACATCATCGCGTCGCTGAACTCGGACAAGCCCTACGACCGGTTCATCAAGGAACAAATCGCGGGCGACGCGCTGGGCGTCGATGCGGCGACCGGTTTTCTCGTCGCGGGGCCGCACGACATTGTGAAAAGCCCGGACATCAATCTCACGCTGATGCAGCGGCAGGACGAACTCGCCGACATGGTGAACATCAAGGCATTCCCCTTCATGGGGTTCGTGCGGTTCGACCTGCACAACAAGGAGTTCGACCGCGGCTTCAACCGGCACTTTGACGAGCATATCCAGGAACTCGCCAACAAGCCGGGCTATTCGACGGCGTGGCGCACGCGCGAACTGCGCGGCACGGTCGATGACAACTACGACGACGGGCTGATGGAGCAGGAGTATCAGCAGATTTACGCCATCACCGAGCCGGGCGTATTCCAGTCGTTCCCTTCCAACCCGCCGCCGCCCGTGCGCGAAAAAGAACC
>JBEBGK010000045.1:0-11470 GCA_040081515.1 Chthoniobacteraceae bacterium | reverse complement strand
ACTCTTGCAAGCTGCCGCCAGCCCGCCAACATTCAGCAAACTTGTCCGAAAATGACGCTTCCCCAACCTCCGCGGCCAACCCAGGCCCGGTCTGTGTTGGCGACTCGCCCACCCGCTCGCTCGCAGAGTGCGGTGATGACGTTTTTCGCATGGACGTCGAGTCCGCCGAACAATAGTTTTCTCTTCATGGCGTGCTCGTTGTATGAGTTTGGCCTCTTTGTTGACGCCGCCCCGGTGGTGATCCCGCACAGAACGCGACAAGGTTCGTTTCGTCCCCCGCGACCAGCGACGTTGCCAGTCCTTCAAGCACGCCGCTCTCGATTTCAGAAAACGCTCCGCTCACCCCGTGGGCAGCCGTAACGTTTGGTGTCGTCCCCATCTGGTCATAGCCATGGAATTCCTCGTTATACTTTTTGTCATAATCTTTATCGGAAGATTCGTCGCCAACGAGGTGTGGCCGTGGCTCTCGGAGGTGATCGTCGACAACTTGGGGACTCTCCTTCTAATCCCAGTCGTGTTCGTCGCAACCAAGCTCCTCGTACGGGCGGTTGAGAACGCCCGTGAAGCGGAGTCGAAACGCGCCGCCGAAGCCGATCGTGAAATGCAGCGGCAGCGCGAACTCAGGAATTCACTGGATTCGCTTGTCGTGACATCCCGTCAGACCGCGATCGGGCTGCCTCAACTCGTCCAATCCGCCGAGGACGCTCTCGACCGGGCCGAGAAGGAATACGTCGAAGGCGCATTTGTCCATTTTTGGGACGCAGTGGAAGATGCAGCGCAGAATTTGGCGAAATTTAACGCCCACCTTCAGGCGTTAACCAGCAACTCGAAACGCCACAGGGCCGAATCAACCAGGCTGACCGCCCCATCCGACCCATTCACGCTCGGGATTCAGCGTTTGCCCGATGCCACCGACACCGCAGACCGCCTGCGCTCAGTCGCTCGAGTTGCGCAGAAGAACTACCAGTTCGCCTCGATTTACCAACAACGCAAAACCAACCAACTCTTGATCGGCGGCTTTTCTTCACTGACCCAGGCGATCAACGATTTGGGCAGCAGCATCGAATCGGCTCTCGACCAACTGGCGTCGTCGGTTTCCATTGAGCTTTCCGAGATTGGCCGCTCCCAGCGGGAGGCATTTGGCGAGTTTGCGGGCTTTCGCGCCGAGGCTGCGACAGAAGCAAGGCGCCAGAGCAAACATGATGAAAGCGTTGAAGAGAAGCTCGACAACATCCAACGCCGGCGTCGCCCGCGCCCAGAGAAATTCTGGGACGGTGAATTCTGACTCGTCCGCACCGCATCCTGAATGACAGGAGGGTAATCGGGGCCGGAGGTGGTCGGCCCCGCGATACGGGGGGAGGTGCAGCCCTCTCGGGGTTGATGGATCGGGAAATCTGGGCCAGGGGGTACCCCTTGAGACCGCCTCTCCTCGCGCCGCTGCGGGCCAGTTGGCAGGAAGACGTGCGAACTGGAGGCAAACGCGCAGGGGATTGCGCGCTGGCACGGCTCCCCGGACTAGGGCCTCAGCGGTCCGGAGGTGGGCATGCTTGTTTCGCAGGCCCCTCCTTCGTGTCCTCCGTGTTCTCCGTGGTTAAAGATGGCGGGCTCCGCCTCTCAAAGCTGAGGAATCGGATCGCAGCGGTGGGAATCCCGGGACGGGCTTGGGCGGTCCGGCGAGGGCCCGGACGAAAAAAGTGCGGGCGGATCCGGGAATCGGATTTCCAACATCTTTCGAAGAAACACTATTAGCTACAAAAGCGAGATAGAATTTTTCTGAACGGATGAAATTACTACAATAAGTCCGTCATTAGCCCAGGCGGGCCGCCGGCGGGCCATGGAGGGTTGGCACGGAGTTCGCTAATGCTTCAAAACCGGAACCGGGCGAGTGCCTGGGGCCGCAAAACAACTGAAACGAAACCACGAACCAAACGCAACCATGCCTTATTGGGGTCAACAAGTCTATTGGGATACCAATCAGTATTGGGCGCCTTTGGTTCCCAAGAACCAAAAACACATGTCAGTGATAGTAATGAATACATCCAAGCTGCCCGTCGCGGATAAACTCGTGAGGGGGCAGGACATCATCACGATGAGCACCAATAACCCGGATGTGCCGGGGAATGCGGCTGCTCTCGCAGCCTTCGTGACCGCCCAGGCGGAGCTGCAGGCTACCAATGCCGCCTATGAGGCGGCCCGGACCGCGTGCGCGGAGGCCAGCTCGGCGCGTGCGGACAAAATCGCCGCATGGACCGTCTCGCTGACGGGCCTCGCCGGCGTGACGGAGAACATCACCATGGGGGACCGGACGAAGATCCTGAGCACGGGCTTCGACGTGAAGGCCCAGCCCGCCCCGCCGCAGCCCGTGGGCCAGGTGGAGAACGTGCGCGTGGCCTTCACGGGCAATCCCGGCTACTCCGAGGTGCGCTGGAAGCGCGTGACGGGCGCCGACGCCTACATCGTGGAGTGCAGCGCGGACCCGATCACGGAGACGAGCTGGAGGAACATGGGCACGGTGGCCGAGGTGAAGTATGTCGGCAACGGCGCGACGCCGGGCCAGAAGTGCTGGTACCGGATCGCCGCCGTGAACCGCGCAGGCCGCGGCCCCTGGAGCGATCCCGCCCTTCGCCCCGTGATGTGAGCGTGCCCGGCGTAGCGCGGGCAATCCTGCCCGCGACCGGTGGAACGCGCAGTCCCGATGCACCACGCAGCGCGCGCGCTGGAAGGAAGAGGCGCGCAACGGATTCCGCGTTCCACCGGCAGCCGCGCAAGGGATTGCGCGTTCCGCCACGCCCATCATTCATCGCCATGTTGCTCAAATTCCAACAAGTCGTCCCGGTGCGGTCTGCATCCGGGGAAGTCACGGGGTTCCGCCTCGTCCCGAGGGAATACCGCATCGCCGCCGCGGAGCCGGAGTGGGAAGTCCGGTGTACGGCGGATGAAGGCTGGCGCCCGGTGGACAATCCCGCCCGGGGAATGACTCCCACACCACTGCGCGCGGGCAATCAACCCCGCGGCAGATGGACTTATCGTATCCCAATGCGGGCGCTCCCGCCCGGGACTGCCTGACTGCCTTCCCGGCGGACAGGATTGTCCGCCTTACAAAGCCACCGTAACGCGGGCAATCCTGCCCGCGAGCAAACCCACCACTTACCCGCGACTAACTAAGCACTCACCCCGCGGACAGGATTGTCCGCGATACAAAGCACCGTAACGCGGGCAATCCTGCCCGCGAGCAAAACTACCACTCACCCGCTACTAACTAACCACTTACCCAGCGGACACGATTGTCCGCGTTACACCATGCCTTACAATCCATCCATTCCACTCGACGGCTCGCTCATGGAGGCGGGCCAGATGCGTTCGCAATTCACCGGGCTCAAGACGCTCATCGACAATATCCCGGAAGGACCGGCAGGTCCGCAGGGGCCGGAAGGTCCGCAAGGACCCCAGGGACCGCAGGGAGAGGCCGGGCCGGCGGGGGCCACGGGCCCGCAAGGCGACCCCGGTCCGCAGGGACCGCAGGGCGAGCAGGGGCCGTCGGGAGGTCCGCCCGGCCCGCAAGGACCCCAGGGCCCGCAGGGCGAGCCTGGTCCGCAGGGGCCACAGGGACCGGCAGGCGAGCAGGGGCCGTCCGGCACCGGTCCCGCAGGACCGGAGGGTCAGCCCGGGCCGCAAGGCCCGCAAGGCCAACCGGGTTCGCAGGGACCGCAGGGCGACCCCGGTCCGCAAGGGCCGCCCGGGGAGGTGAGCACGCAGCAATTGAACGATGCGATCGCGACGTGCGCGCTGAATCCCGCTGGAGTCGGCCCTTTCGGCGGCGGCTTCAGCAATCTGCCTACGCAGGCGGAGATGCAGGCATTCGCCGCCTACGTCGAGACGCTCCGTGTGGCGCTGGTGCGATAGGTGGAGCGCGCAGTCCGCTGCGCGCTTCGGTGTGCGCTCCCGGCAGGACGGTCGGGCTGCGTCTGAATGCGCTCGCTGCGGAGCACGCACAACGAAACGCGGGCGGAGTGCTGACAATCTTTTGACAATTTCCGGCTCGAAGTCCGGAGGTGCCCGTTCACAATGCCGGTCATCAACCCGCCCACCATGAACGCCCGCACACTCGCTCTCGCCCTCGTCGCCCTCCTCCTCATAGCACCGCTCTCGCGGATCGTCCTCGCCGGCGCCCCGCCCGCGACGCCGCCTGCTCCGACGAGACCGTTCGGTGTGCCGCAGGGGCCCCCGAAGGCGAACCCCTATGCCGATTCGCTCGCCAGCGAGTGGAAGCAGTTTGAGGGAAAGGGGAAGCTCCAGTGCATGCTGTTCGGGGCGCCCGTCACGGATCCGACGAAGAAGCTGCCGCTGATCATCTTTCTCCACGGCAAGGGCAACAATGTGCTCTCGAAGGCCGCCCTCGGTTTCGCCGATGCCGCCTCGAAGCCTGCGAATTTCGCCGAGCGTCCGTGTTTCATCTTTGCGCCGCAGTGCCCGGATGAAAATGGCTGGGGTGGCGTGACCGGCAAGAACGTGATGCTGACGGTGAAGGATCTCATGCGTCATCTGCCGGTGGACGCGGACCGCGTGTATCTCGTCGGCTACTCGATGGGCGGCTACGGCACGTTCATGTTTCTGAACAGCGAACCGCGCACCTTTGCCGCTGGCATCCCGATTGCGGGTGGATGCAGCGTGGCGATTGCGCAGAACCTGAGAAAGATGCCGCTCTGGATCTTCCACGGAGAGAAGGACGACGTGGTGAAGCCCGCGGACAGCCGGGCCATCGCCAAGGCGCTCGAGCGGATGAAGGCGCCGGTGAAATACACGGAGTTCCCGGGCGAAGGTCACGGCATTCCGGGAAAAGTCAGCAATGACCCGGCTGTGCATCAGTGGCTCTTTGCGCAAAAGCGGAAGTAATCCGCTTTGCTATTCATCACCCGGAGCGGTTCCGGCTGGTGCCCGTGATTGAACGCGGGGTCACCCTTCGGCGTCTCGACGGGTCTCCGCTTCATCTTATAATACGATGTACACAGTCCATCTGCATGATTGGCGCGTGGCGGCTGGAATCGTGGCACAGGCGTCCCGCCTGTGGGGCAGGCAGCCGTCCCGGCTGCCATCCTCAAACCCAAGGCGGGCGAGACGCCCGCCGGCCCCACAGCCGGGACGGCTGTGCCACGCTGCCCCGGCGCACTCGTTCATTCAGTCTGACTGTGAAAATCGTATAAGAGTACGATGACGTGCCAGGGAGGGACTCGGTTTTGATCACGCCCGCTCTGACGAGACACGGCTGCCCCATTGGTCGAACCGCTCGATTCCGCCGCCACTGCGGGCTTCACTTTTTGGGAGCGATGATGCCGTCGGGCAATCGGGGGAAATCGAGGCGCGAGAGGTATGCCCAGATTGCGGCGATTTGTTTTTCAGGATCGCCGGGCGGTGCCTTTTTCCCGCCATCGGCGTGATCGCTCCAGAAGGACGGCATGCGCGTGCCGGGGCGGAGGGATTGCGGGTCGAGCAGATAGCGGCGGAACCAGTCCCACTTCAGCCGCCGCGTCGTGCCCGCGAGATCGAGGCCCGGGATGCCGGGCGATTTGCCGCCGGCGAAATTGTGGCAGGCGATGCAGTTCAAGCCGGTGGCGCCGATGAGGGACCGGCCCGTTTCCTGCAAAGCCTCGTCCGGAGCGCCTGCGGGCGGTCCGGGGTGCGCGTCTTCCCGGGCGTCGGCGGTTTCGAAGAGGCCGGGGAGGCTCCGCACATTCGGTTCGCCGTAGATGGGCATGCGGGCGGCCATGTACGGGCGGACGCCGCTTCCATGGAGGATGGATTCGCGCAGCCACGCGGGTTGAAACTTCGCGCCGGCGTGGGTGAGGGGAGGGGGGATGCGTCCTTCGTCCCCGAAGTCTGCGTCGCCGACGGTGACGAGGTAGTCGCGCCGCAGGCCTTCCGGCCCGCCGCGCCGGTCGCGCGCGTGGCAGGCGTAGCAATTCAGCACGGTCATTGCGCGCTTGATCTGCTGGTCGGGCGTCAGCTCCGTCTCGAGAACCGCCTGATTCTGGAGCGCCGCGACGATGACGGTGCGCTGGCGGTCGGTGAGTTCGAATTTCGGCAGGCCGGATCTCGAACGGACGCTGATGCAGCCGGCCGGCTGGCGCGCCCGGAGGGATTCGAGCCTGCGGGCTGGGGTGCGTGCGGCGTCCACCGCGATTCCCGCCGCGGCGTCCCGATGGCACTCGGCGCACTGCAGGCTGACGAAATAGCCGGCACCGAGTTGGGCCTTGGCCGGGTCGATCGCGAAAGCGGGATCGTCTGGGACGGTGGGCGGCTGAGTCCGGAGCAAGTAGGCTGCGATCGCGCCTGACTCCTCGTTTGTGAGGCGCAACCAGGGCATCCGGCCGGATGGTCTCGAGCGCAGCGGATCGCGTAAGAATAGGGATAAGGCACTGTGGGTAAGCTTTTTGGCGGTATCGCCGATGGGAACGGAATGTTGCTGGAGCGCAGTCAGCTCAGCCAGGGCGGATTCATCGGTCTCCTTTCCCCTCGGCGCGCTCCCGGGGGCGTGGCACTGGACGCAACCGACCTCGTGGTAAAGCCTCCGCCCGGCATTCACGAGCGCGGCGGAGGGCGCGGGGGCTTCAGCGGTATCCTTCGGCTGGATGCTCATCAGGAAGTGCGTGAGCGCTTCGACAGTCTCGGATTTTGCCGGCTCGGTGAGGCCGTGCAGCATGTCGGGCATGAGCGTACCCGGCTTTGCTTTCTGAGGGTCCGCGAGGAAGTCCCGCAGCCACTGCGGCTTGATGCGGACGCCATCCCCGGCCAGCCGCGGTGCCTCGCGCGACGCGAGCCGTCCAGCCACCGCTGGGGCAGCCGCGTGGCAGGCGACGCAGTTCAATTCGGCGAGGAGAATCTCGCCCGGTGTGACTTCCGCATGGAGGCCGGCTGCCATCACTGCGATGGCCGCGGCGGCAAAGATGGGGCGTGGTGGCGTCCTTTTCATGTCGTCTGCAAGCCGACAATCCCACATGCCGGGAGAGGCAGGAGAATCAATCGAGGGCCTTCTTCGGCGCGGCGATCACGGGAGCGTTTGGATCGGGCGGTGGAACGTCTGGCGGTTTCTCCATTTGCGTCACCGTGAACTCCGTAAGGGTTATCGCGTAAGCGGGTGTGGAGGCGATTTCCCAGCCGGCAGCCACTCCGACCTGATCGACGACCTCACGGGCGCGGATGTATGACTCAAAGGAATCGCGGGCGACGTGGAACCACACCACCGAGTTGCTCGTCTTCGCCTGGCGAAGCATGAGGTAGAAACGCGAATTGAGCCGGTTCGCGAGTTCGACCGGTTCGCCCTGGCCGGGCTTCGGCGTGAGGCGCATCGCGAGGCGCGTCGATGTCTTGCTGTACGGAACCGTGATCGTGACGTTCGGGAGCGAGAGCGGACGTTTCTCGAAGAACTTCACCACTTTGTCCTGATCGTAAGTGATGAGCGTCTTGCCTTTCGCATCCTTCGCCTTCGCCGCCTCGAGCGTCGTCTTCGCCGAGTTGAACGCGGCCATCACCATCCGCTCCGCGGCTTCGAGGTCCAGGACGTAGAGCTGCCCGCCGGCGACGAGCACGCGGGAAAACTTGGCCTTCTCCGGGACCGGGCGCGCATTCGGAATGCGGACGACCTTCGCCGGCTGGGGCGCCACCGGAACCGGGACGGGTGTGGCCGCGAGGAGGGCCTGCATGCGTTCCTGATCGGCGAGCATCTTCGCCATCGCCTCCTTCTCCGCAGCCAGCGCCTTTTCCTTGTCAGACAGGTTTTTTTTCAGCGTGTCGATGTCCACCATCTTCACGTCGCGCGGTCGGCGGCTGTCGAGGAGGGCGTACTCGGCATTGGCCTTCTCGAGCTGTTCGTTGATCTGCTTCGCGTCCTTCGCCGCCGCCTTCAGTTCCTCGATCGTTTTGTCCTTCTCCTTCACTTCCTCCTTCAGCTTTGCATGCTCCTCGGGCGTGACGGGAGGGAGGTCCGACAGCACCTTGCGAACGGACTGCGCGAGGCCGATGCCCACCATCACCAGCACGATGATGAGCACACCAACGACGTTCGTCATCGTGTCCATGAGTGCCACGAATGGCAGTTCCTCCTCGTGATGTTTTTTTCGGGCCATGGCGGGTTACTTCGGGAAGAAAGCTGAGAGGTCCGCGGCGCCCTTGCCGGGTAGCGGCAGTTTGCCGGTGCGCAGGCCGAATTGCCCCTCGGCCCAGCCGGCGGCGCGATTATAGGCTGCGAGTCCATCGTCACGCAGGAGGAAAAGAACCATCGCATTCGGCGTCTTTTTTGCCTCCTCGAGGAACTTGTTGTAGGCCTCGTCCACTCCGATGCTCGCGGACGTGATGCGCGTCTTTTCCGTGAGGCTCTTGTGCATCACAATTCCCGCCCCGGCGCACTCCACGAAAAAGAGCTGCGCACCCGCCGACGTGCCCGTGCCACCAGTCTGTACGATGATCGCCGGCGGCGTGTCGTCCGGTTTCTTGTTCCGCTTGAGCAACTCGGCCTTCAGTTGTTCGATGACTTTCGTCAGTTCCGGCTTCTCCTTCTTCATCGCCTCGAGCTGCGCGAGCATGTCCTCCAGCTTCTTCTGCAACTCCGCGCTCGTCTCCTGGTTCTTCTTCCGCGCGTCCTCACCGACGACCAACTCCCGCTGAAGGTTCACAATTGCCGTGAGGCGCTGCTTCAGTGCGTCCTTGTTGGCCGCCGCGGGGGATTCCAGCTTCACCTGCTCGAGCTGCTTCTCCCGCTCGACAAGTTCCTTCTTCATCCTCAGAGCCTCTGCAGCGCGCTGGACTTCTTCGGCCGTCCGCCCGCTGATCTTCTGCGTCTGCGCAACACAAAGGACCACGATGATCAGGATGAGTACTCCGATGAGCGAACACAGGATGTCCAGAAACGGGATCAACATGATCTCGTCGCTTGCTCTCTGGCGTCTCTTGACCATGGCGCGTGCTTCTCGGGACTACTCCCCGTTGCCGCTCTTCTTGCTCCCGAAGGGCCACCAGCCGGTCCGCACCGACTTGATGACCACCTGCTTCTCTCCAAGCTTCGACAGCGCCTCGTTCAGTCCGCGAATGCCGGTGCTCAGCCCTTGCAGATACAGCGAGGCCGATTCAGCCGACTTCTCGACCGCCGTCCCTGTCTTCCCCGTCAGCTCGGCGACCTGCTTCGAGACTGCGCCAATGGACTCGCTCGTCTTGCTGGTCAGCTCGTTGAGCGTGTTGGAGAATTGCTCCTCCACCTTCTGCTGATGCACGGCCGCCGCCTGCTCGAGCTGGCCGGCGAGGCTCCGGAAAATCTCCGCGGAATTGTTGAATTCCGACAGGAACTCCTTCTGACTCGCGGTGATTCCCGCCGCGAGTTGCTCCACGAGCTGAGGGATGTTCTCCACGCTCGACTGCGCACTCGTACCGGTGCCGTCGTTCAGCCGCGGGAGGAGCACTTCGTTGCAGAAGGCGTCGATGTCATTGAGCGTCTCGTCCTCGTGTTTGGAGAGCGAGTTCAGAGGAAAGTTCAGCAGCACCGCGAGCACGAGGCCGAGCAGCGTGGCGTCGAACGCCGTGCCCAGGCCGCTGGTGACCGCGTTCAGCGAGCCGACGATTTTGCTCACGTCCTCCACGTTTGCGAAGCTCATCCCTCCGATCGCGTGCGAGAGACCCACGACGGTGCCGATGAATCCGAGCAGCGGAATCGCCCAGAGGAATGCCCGCAGTATGATGTAGCTGCCGCTGATTCGTGACCCGTCGATCGCCGACTGCGCCGTCATCATCGCGCTCACATGCCCGACATTCTGCCGGACCTCGAAGAACTCGAGCGCCTTCCGGATGCGGTTCACCATGAGACTGTCCCGCAGATGCACCGGCAGCGTGTAGAGATGGTCAATGAACGGGCCCACGTTCCGAACGTCGATTTCCTTGCCGAGTCGCATGGGCAGCACGTCGAGGAGAAGTGCCTGCTGCTGGTGCTTGAGCTTCTTCAGCTTCAGGAAGCAGATCGCCATCGCCCAGCAGAAAAAGAGCGTGTTCGTGAAGCTGACCAGCATGTGCTTGTAGAACAGGTTCGCGAGCAACTCTGCTCCGGTGAATGCGGCGACCTCCTTCCCGGCCGGCGCCTGCATGGGATAGACAATCGCGAACCAGACCAGCGTCAGTCCAAGTCCGATTCCGAAGGTCAGTTTTGCATCCGGATTGGTCGGATCCTCCTCCTTCCACGCCTTGCGCAGCGGCGCGGTTCCGTCGCCGGTGCCTGCGCCTGCAGGCGCGCTCAATTGCGGCACCTGCATTCGCAGGCCGCATCCTGGGCAATTGACAACACGTCCGGCAGACTCGGGCTCGGCCTGTAATGACATCTGGCAACTCGGGCAAGTGAAGAACATGGGGAATGGGTGTCTTGTTTTCCGGCGCAAGCGGGCCGTTCGCCGTCGAAGAATGCTGCGCCGGTGCGTCCGGCGCAAGCGCGGAACTCCGGGCGGTGCCTAGCCGCGTCGCGTATCCGCGCCCGGGCCGCCGCTGGCTTCATTCAGCGTGGCGCCCTCCGCGATCTGGCGCGAGAGCCGGGCCTGGGAAAGGAGTTTACTGATGATGCCGTGCCGCGGGCCGAGCAGTGTCGCGAGGAAGAACAGGCAGCCGCTCACGAGCGCGATCATGCCGGCGGTGTTCGTGCTCTCGTAGCCAAACGCGGCGGGCACCGCGATGGCGCTGAGATGGCCGAGCACCGCGGCCAGCACGCCGAAGATCACGGTCAGCACGATCATCGTGAGCAGGCGATCGGTGAGCATGTAGGCCGCGGCAGCCGGCACCACGAGCATGGCGACGACGAGGATGTTGCCCACGCTTTCAAAGGATGCGACGGCGGTGACCGCCACGAGCGTCATGAGCAGGTAGTGCATGAAGCGCGCATTGATCCCGAGCGTGGTCGCCAGTGCCGGATCGAACGAACTGATCTTCAGTTCCTTGTAGAAGACGACGACGCAAAGGAGATTCAGCAGGCAGACGCTGCCGAGGGTGAGCACGACGCGCGGGATTTCGCGGCCTGCGAAACGCGTCGTGTCCAGCGGGGTCAGTTCGATCGCGCCGTAGAGCACGCAGCCGGGATCGAGGTCCACCTTGTCCGCCGCCTGCACGACGAGGAGCAGGCCGAGTGCGAAGAGCGCGGTGAAGACGACGCCCATGCTTGCGCCTTCGTCCACCTTGCCGTAGCCGCGCACCCATTCCGTGAAGAGCGCGGTGAGGATGCCGACCACGGCCGCGCCGAGGAACATCGGCAGGCTCGCGCGGCTGTGCGTCACCAGAAACGCGACGGCGAGTCCCGGCAGGACCGCGTGGCTGATCGCGTCACCCATCATGCTCATGCGGCGCAGCACGAGGACCGGGCCGAGCAACGCGCTCGCGAGCGCGCACAGGATGGCGGCGGCGATGATCCATCCGTCGAGCGACCACGAGAGATGGCTGAGGCTTTCGGTGATGC
>JBEBGK010000621.1:0-3056 GCA_040081515.1 Chthoniobacteraceae bacterium | reverse complement strand
CGCGGATTTTTTAGGCGCCCTCTCAGGTCGCAGCGGCGATCACGCGACCGCGCCGGGCTTGGTTGTGCTCCAGGGAATGCTCGAAGCTGATGAGTTCGCGGATGAGGGCGTTGTAGCGGGAATAGGGGTCGCCGGGTTCGGCGCCGAGCAGCCGGTAGAGATGGAGCTCGGGCTCGGCGATCCGGTGGACCTTGCAGCCGGTCAGGTCGAGACCGGCACGCTCCAGACGCGGCCAGCCGATGGAGATGAGGCAGGCCGCCGGCGTGACGCGGCCCGCACGACAATCGTCGAGACCGGCAGCGATGAGGGTGCCTCCAGGGTGATGGGCGAGCTGGTTCATGAGTCGCGGTGCAGGGCGCAAACGGCATCCACGGCAGTCGCAAACGCCGTAGGGCTGATGGCCGGATAGCGAATGAGATCGGGTTCGATGGCGCGGAACATTTCCCGCAGCCGGGCTGTGGTGACGAGGCGGTTGCGGATCATGGATTCCACGTCCCGGAGGTCGCGCTCATGGCCGCGTTCGATTTTTGCAAGGGCCTGACTGTAAAGGTCGAAGTGACAGAAATCGAGTTCCCCGTGCCGTTCAATAAACATGCTGCGCTCGCGCCATCCTGGCAACGGGGGGATGAAGTCGTCGGGGCTTGCGAGTTCCACGTTGAGATCCAAATCGTCCTTGATGTGCGCGATCGCTTCAAAAAATCCGGCGGGCTCGGGCTCAGCCTTGATGTCCACGTCAATGGTCGAGGAACGCCAGCCGTGAAGCAGGGCAGTGGCCCCACCGGTGAGATACACGCGACCAGGCCCCTTCGTACGCCCGCCAAGCGCGGCCATGAAGGCGCGGAGTTTGCGAAGATCAGTTTCGGCGCGCACTGGAGCGAGGGGTTGGAGGACGAAGGCCGGGTACGATGATTGGTGAACGGTGATCGGCAGACGGCGCCCGCCTGCATCGGTGTGCGAAGCATTGCGGGCAGGGGAGGCGGAGGGTGGCCCGCGAAATACGCGAAAGGGCGCGAAATATTCAGGTCCTGATCCGGCTGCAATTCATCCGCCCCGGATTGCGAGTGACAGTGACATCGCGAGTGACCATCCGCAACGCCCCAACTTTCGCATGTTTCGCATGTTTCGCGTGCCTTCGCGTGCCATGGTCACGGATTACTGTGAGATTCGGAATCTCCCCCTACCTTCAATCGCTCGGAAAGAAGTCAGGCCCTTCGCTGAACGATGGAAACCACTTCGTCCGAGATTCTCTTGAGCGAACCGGCACGGAGTATGCCCTTCTCGGAAACAAAAAAGGCTTTCATGCGCCGTGAAGAGCTTGGCGGGCCGGGCGTAGCTGACAAGGCGAAGGCTGCCACACTCGAAATCGTCGTCCGTAAGGCAAACAGCACGCGCATCCGAATACGAATTGCTCGTGATCTGGCAAAGGATCCAGTCTCCGCGTTCCGCATCGGCAATCACGACCGCCGGACGAAGTTTGGACTGGGAAAGGTCCGAAAACGGGAACGGAACAAGAACTACCGAGCCTACTGTAGGTGTGCCCACGCTGCGTCCTCCTCCGGTCGGCTCCAGTCCTTCGCCAGTGAGGCCTCACTCAATAGGGCCGTTTCGTGGGCCTCGGAAGGCTCGTCAGCGAGAATCGTGACGAGCGCCCGATGAGGACGGCCGAGTCTTAGCGGTTCAAGAAGACGCACAGTGCCGCGTTCGTCAACGATGGCTTCGATGGTCTGGATCATTGAAAGATGATACTCGGTGCCGCTTTCGGGACAAGAGCGGAGAGGGGAAGGCGGAAGTCCGAGGACAGAAGTCAGAAGTCAGAAGTCGGAAAGCGGAAGGTGGCCCGCGAAATACGCGAAAGGGCGCGAAATATTCAGGTCCTGATCCGGCTGCAATTCATCCGCCCCGGATTGCGAGTGAGCAGTTCCCGGAACTCAGCTTTCGTGTCTTTCGCGTGTTTCGCGGGCGATCCGGATGGGAAAGAAAACGCGCAGCGGAGTGCGCGTTCCACCTTCGCGTTCTTCGCGCCCTTCGTGGTTCCACCCTGCTTCGTTCTGCTGTCCGGCGGAGGGCGCTCACCGGCTGCTCCCCCACCCCGGTGGCACGGATTTTCCTTTGAACGGGCGCGCCCGATCGCCTAGCTAACCGCCCCTTTCTTCAAATCCTCCCATGAATGACAAACTCGCAGTCGTCCGCGGCGGTGACGGGCTCCCAGGCGGAGACCTGACAGTCGTCTTGCAACGCCTGCGGGAAGACAACGTCGCCGCACCGAAGCAGGTGCCCGATCGCGGGACGCAACCCAGGCACTAGGCCCGCATGCCGGACGCAACGCAGCCTCGCGAGGGCGCTCCCTTCCGGCAGATCCTCGGGGTCCGCTTCTTCACAGGCGCTCCCGGCGAGGCGCTGCGTGTCGGGCTCCAAGGGGGGCTGGTCGTGGTGCCTTCCGCTCCGGTCCTCGTCGCGATGGAGCATGATGCCTCGCATCGCGATGCGCTCGTGAATGCCGATCTCGCAATCGCCGACAGCGGGCTGATGGTGCTGCTCTGGCGTCTGATCACCGGGGAGCGGCTGACCCGGGTATCCGGTCTCGAATATCTGAAGCTGATGCTGGCGGAGCCGGCCATCCGCGAGCCAGGCGCGGTGCTGTGGATCATGCCCACGCCGGAGGCGCGCGACCGCAACGTGGCATGGCTGCGGTCGCAGGGATTCCCGACCACCGCGGAGGATTGCTACCTTGCCCCGATGTATCCCGAGGGCGAACTGAGCGATCCCGCGCTGATCGAAATGGTCCGCCGCAGGCGCCCGGGACACATCGTCGTGGGGCTGGGGGGCGGCGTGCAGGAACGGCTCGGGCTTCATCTCAAACGCCAGCTCGACTACCGGCCCGGCATCCACTGCATCGGCGCGGCGATCGGTTTCCTGAGCGGGGAGCAGGTGCGGATTCCCATGTGGGCGGACTTCTTTTTCCTCGGCTGGCTGTTCCGCTCGATGTCGGCACCGCGGAAATTCCTCCCGCGGTACTGGAAGGCGAGGAAGCTGGTGGGGATGATGTGGAAGTATCG
>JBEBGK010000620.1:0-3056 GCA_040081515.1 Chthoniobacteraceae bacterium | reverse complement strand
AGGGACACGATTTTTCGCGGGACGCAGAATGGCGAGACGGTGGCGCTCCTCGTGCAGCGGCACGGGGCCGGCGCGCAGGTCGGGCCGAAGAGCTTCTTCGGGCTGCTCGCCGCCGCCGGTTGCAAAGTGCATCCGATCGGCGAGGGAAATGAGCAGGCGGGATTCACGGGCGGCCACATCGTGCAGACGTACGGCGGGAAGTTTCACTACGGGCTGGATGCGATTCAGCTCGAATTCGGCGCGGACTACCGGGCCGCGGCAAAACGCAAGGCGACGGCGGCGAAGGTCGCGGACGCGGTCGTGGCGTTTTCGCGGCTGTATCTGCCGGGTCACGTCGAGAAGAAGTGACGTCCGCGGGCAAGCCGCACGGACGTCCGGCCAAAGAGGGCGTGTTCGAACGTGAGTCCACCCTCCGGCGTCTCCGCCTCATCTTTTTGTGATTCTTAATCTCCCGCGGAGCGGAGCCCGCCGGAGGAATGAAGAGGAGTAAGAATAAGATGACCTGCCAGGAAGGGACTCGGTTTTAATCACGCCCCGGCCAAAGAACGGCGCAGCATCAGGCTTGTCAGGAAAAACCGCGGCACCCACTCTGCAGCGGCGAACTGCCAAACCAACAACCTCCTGCATTCCATGAACCCATCCCTCACTCCCTCCCGTCGTGAATTCCTCAAGACCTCGGGTGCCCTCGCCGTCGCCTCGGCCATCGGCCTGCCGGACCATGCGCGCGCCGCGGACCTCGCGGGGCGCAAGATCAAGGTCGGCTTCATCGGCTGCGGCGGACGCGGCACGGGCGCGGCGAATCAGACGCTGCAGGCGGACAGCAACGTGGAGCTGTGGGCGATGGGCGATGTGTTCCGCGACAAGATCGATTCCTCGCTCGAGATCCTGAAGAAGCAGTTCCAAGATCAGCCGGAGAAGGTGAACGTGGCCGAGGAGCGGAAATTCGACGGCATCGATGCCTTTCAGAAGGTGATCGACAGCGGCGTGGACGTGGTGCTCCTCACGACTTCACCGGGCTTCCGCCCGCAGCACATCAAGGCCGCGGTGGACGCGGGCAAGCATGTCTTTTGCGAGAAGCCGATGGCGGTGGACGCGACCGGCGTGCGCTCGGTGATCGAGAGCGTGAAGAAGGCGAAGGAGAAGAATCTCGCGCTGGTGGACGGCTTCGTGTGGCGCTGGACGAGGGCGAACCAGGAGGTTTACCGGCGCATCCATGCCGGCGAGATCGGCGATATCCTCGCGATTTATTCGAGCTACTACACGGGCGCGTCGGACCGCTACCCGAAGTGGAACCGGCAGAACACCAAGACGGATCTCGAGTGGATGATCCGGCGCTGGTATTATCACACGTGGCTGAGCGGGGATCACATCGTCGAGCAGGCGGTGCACAGCATCGACAAGATGCTCTGGACGATGAAGGACGTGCCGCCGGAGCGCGTCATCTGCACGGGCGGACGCCAGACGCGCCCGAACGATCCTCCCGGGGAATACGGGAACATTTACGATCACTTCTCCGCCGAGTTTCACTGGGAGAGCGGCGTGAAGGGCTATCATTTCACGCGGCAGATGGGCAACTGCTACCAGGCGAACACGGACACGGTGATCGGCACGAAGGGCACCTACGAGGGCGAGAGCGGCGGCAAGCGGCACGTCTTCGTGCGCTCCGAGAATCCGTGGCGCTACAAGGCGCCCGAGGGGATGAAGGACGACGGCTACCTCACGGAGCATCAGGAAATGTACGCGTCGATCCGCTCCGGACGTCCGATCAATACGGGCGACCGTTTCACAAAGACGACGCTCATGGCGATCATGGCGCGCATGTCCGCCTACACGGGCAAGGAAGTGACGTGGGACTTTGCGATGAAGTCCAAGGAGGATCTTTTCCCGACGGACCTGAAGTGGGACATGAAGCTGCCCGTCGCGCCCGTGGCCATGCCCGGCTCGACGACGCTCATCTAGGCCGCGCGGCGCTTCCGAGAAAGCGCCGGAACCGCAGCCGTCCCTTCGCGATCGCCGCCCATGGCCATTGATCCGATCTGCGGAATGACGGTGGACGAGGCGACGTCGCTCCACGCCGAACGCGATGGAGAGACGTTCCATTTCTGCTGCGAACACTGCCGGGAAAAGTTCCTCTCCCAAGGCGCGCACGCCAAGGCGGCGGGCGGTTGCTGCGGTGCGCACGGCGGCGACGTGACGCCATCGCGGGCTGCGAAGTTCTTCTGCCCGATGTGTCCCGGCGTGGAGTCGGACAAGCCGGGCGACTGCCCGAAATGCGGCATGGCGCTGGAGCGGAACCCGGCGTGGATCGCGCCTGCGGCGGGCAAGGTTCTTTTCACCTGCCCGATGCATCCGGAGGTGCAGCAGGATCATCCTGGCGAGTGCCCCAAGTGCGGCATGGCCCTCGAGCCGGTGGCGGCGGGCAGCGCGGCCGATGATGACGAGAACGCCGAACTGAAGGACATGACGCGGCGCTTCTGGATCGCCGCGGCGCTGACGCTGCCTGTCTTTCTCCTCGCGATGGCGCACTTGATCCCCGCGCTCGCGCGCGACTCGTGGGCGGACAGCGACGCCTCCCGCTGGATCCAATTCGCGCTCACCGCGCCCGTGGTCGGATGGGCCGGCTGGCCGTTCTTCCGCCGCGGCTGGCGCTCCGTGGTCTCCGGGCACTGGAACATGTTCACGCTGATCGCCATCGGCGTGGGCGCGGCTTTCCTTTTCAGCGCGGTGGCGATGCTCGCACCCGGCGTCTTCCCGCACTCGATGCGGCACCACGGCAAGGTCGGGATCTACTTCGAGGCCGCGGCCGTGATCATCGTGCTCGTGCTGCTCGGCCAGGTGCTCGAGCTCCGCGCGCGCAGCCGCACGGGCAGCGCGATCAGGGCATTGCTGGATCTTGCGCCGCCCACCGCGCGCAAGGTCGCACCGGGCGGCGATCAGGTCGTCCCGCTGGCGCAGGTGGTAGCCGGCGACCGGTTGCGCGTCGTGCCGGGCGACAAAGTGCCCGTGGATGGCGTGGTGCTCGAGGGCCACTCCAGCGTGGAGGAATCCATGATCAC
>JBEBGK010000619.1:0-3076 GCA_040081515.1 Chthoniobacteraceae bacterium | reverse complement strand
GAATGTGGCGCGGGTGAAAGGAATCGATGTCTTTCCCCGGAATCCCGTGGTGCCCGATGCGGGTGCGATGCGGCAGTTCCGCGTGGTGGCGACCTACACGGATGGCCGCACGCGCGACGTGACTGCGGAGGCATTCATCGACAGTGGCAACGGCGACGTTGCGGCCGCGGTGCCGGAGATGAACGGTCTACTGAACACGCTGCGGCGCGGGGAGGCGCCGGTGCTGGCGCGATTCGAGGGAGCCTACGCGGCGACGACGCTCACGGTGATGGGCGACCGGAGCGGGTTCGTGTGGAAGCAACCGGAGACCTGGGGGCGCATCGATGAACTGGTGGCGGCGAAGTGGAAGCGGATGAAGATCGAACCGTCGGGCTTGTGCGGCGACGCGGATTTTCTGCGCAGGGTGTATCTCGACCTCACCGGGGTGCCGCCGTCGGCGGAGGAAGTGCGCAGTTTTCTCGCGGACACCGCGCCGGTGCGCGCGAAGCGCGACGCGGTCATCGACCGGCTGATCGGCTCCCCGGAATTCGTGGAGCACTGGACGAACAAATGGTGCGACCTGCTGCAGGTGAACTCGAAATTCATCGGCGCGCAGGGCGTGCAGCTTTTCCGCGGATGGATCCGGAAGCAGGTCGAGGACAACACGCCGTACGATCAGTTTGTGCGGGCGATCCTGACGGCCTCGGGATCGAACAAGGAGAACCCCGCGGCGAGCTACTGGAAGATCCTTCGCGACCCGGCGGAGACGATGGAGAACACCACGCATCTCTTTCTCGCGACCCGGTTCAACTGCAACAAGTGCCACGATCATCCCTTCGAGCGGTGGACGCAGGACCAGTACTACCACCTCGGCGCGTTTTTCTCGCAGGTGGGACTGGCGGACGATCCGGCCAGCGGAGGCGCGAAGATCGTGGGCAGTGCGGTGGAGAAGGCGAAGGCGCTTTACGAGATCGTGAAGGACCAGCCGAAGGGCGAGATGATTCATCTGCGGACCAACAAGGTGGCCGAGCCGACGTTTCCGTTCTCCGCGGGCGCGGAGGCAAAGGGAACGCGCCGCGAGCAGCTTGCCGGGTGGATTACGTCGCCGGAGAACCGCTATTTTGCGTCGAGCTACGTGAACCGGCTCTGGGGCTATCTGCTCGGCGCGGGGATCATCGAGCCGCTGGACGACATCCGCGCCGGCAACCCGGCGACGAATCCCGAACTGCTGGATCATCTCGCCAAGGATTTCATCGCGCATGGTTTCGACGTCCGGCACACGCTGCGCGAAATCTGCAAGTCGCGGACGTATCAACTCACGCTGGCGACCAACCAGTGGAACGAGGACGACCGGATCAATTACTCGCATGCGCTGGCCCGGCGGCTGCCGGCCGAGGTGCTTTACGATTCCGTGCTGAAGGTGACCGGCGCCGGTTCGCGGTTGCCGGGCGGGGTGGGGGCGGCGGTGCTGGCGGATTCGCAGGCGGACCTGCCGAGCGGTTTCCTCGCGAATGCGGGAAGGCCGGTCCGCGAGAGCGCGTGCGAATGCGAACGCAGTAACGACCTCCGGCTGGGAAGTGTGATGGCTCTGCTGAGCGGACCGGCCATCGCCGATGCCATAGGCGATCCCGGTAACGCGCTGCCGAAGATGGTCGCCGCGCAGGCGGATGACCGGAGGCTGGTGGATGAGATTTTTGCCCGCGTGCTGAACCGGCCCGCGACGGAGACGGAGATCGAGCGGACGCTGGCGGCATGGTCAACGATCGAGGAGGAGCACACGCAATTGCTCACCGCGCTCGCCGCGAAGGAGAAGGAGCAGGCGCCGATCCTCGCGAAGCAGGAGGCCGACCGGCTCGCGGCGGTGGACACGGCGAAGAAGGAACTAGCCCGCTACGAAAACGAGATCGCGCCGAAGGTGGCCGAGGCGGACAAGAAACGGAAGGAAGCCGTGGCCGCGGCCGAGAAAGCCGTGAAGGATTACGAGCGGAAAAACTTGGCGGCGGCGCAGGTGCAATTCGAGGCGACGGTGCCGGTCGCGAAGACCTACGCGGGCTGGGTTCTGCTGGATCTCACCGAATTGAAATCCACCGGCGGCGTGGTTCTCACGAAGGAGGCGGACGGGTCCATCAAGGCCACCGCGGACGCATCGAAGGGCACCGACTACACCGTGAACGCGGACACGAAGCTGGCCGGGATCACCGGGGTGATGTTGGAGGTGCTCCCGTCGCCGGAGGCGCCGGGTTTCGGGCCGGGCTATTCGGCCGGGAATTTTGTCCTCGGCGAGATCGGGCTGAAGACGGGGATGTTTGGAAAAGGAGGGCGCATGGAGGATGTGAAGTTCAACGGGGCGGTGGCTGATTTCAGCCAGGCGAGCTTCGAAGTGGCGAAGGCGATCGATGACCGGCGGGGCGACGGCAACAACGGCTGGGCGGTCGCGCCGCAGTTCGGCGTGCCGCACCATGCGGCGTTCTTGCTCGCAAAACCGATCGGCGACGCGGCCAAGGGCGTGCGCCTGCGTTTCGATCTGAATCAGCCGCGAAACGGCGGGTTTTCGATCGCGCGATTCCGCCTGTATGTGACCACGGCGGCAGCGCCGCTCAACATCGGCCTTCCGCTCGCCGTGGTGGAGGCGCTGAAAAAGCCCGCGCAACTCCGAAGCAAGGAGGACAGCGAGGCCATCGCGGCGTACTGGAAGGAGAACGATCCGGAACTTCGCAAACGCCGGCTGGCGCTCGGAAAGAACCAGCTTCCGTTGCCGACCGACCCCGGCGTCATCGAGCGGCTACTGGCGATCTCGAAGGCCGAGGAGCCGATCCGGATCGATCCGAAGCTCGTCCAGTTCCGTGCCGACGCCGCGCAGAGCAAGTTGCAGGTGGCAAACCGCCGCCTCACCGGCGCGCAGGACCTCGTGTGGGCGCTGGTGAACACGCCCGCGTTTCTCTTCAACAGGTAGGCCCCCGCTTCAGCGTTGCAACCGGGCGAGGATGGACCCGGTGTCGTAAACACAGCCGCCCCACGTGCCGCCGCTCGCGCCCTGCAACGCGGCCCAGAGTCGCGTGTCGTCGGGAAGCAGCCGATGCGGCGCGAGGTCCGGGCG
>JBEBGK010000618.1:0-3079 GCA_040081515.1 Chthoniobacteraceae bacterium | reverse complement strand
CACAGCAGGCCCCGGCACCGGAATCACCCAAGCCACCCGCCCCGGAGTCCGCCCCTCCGCGCCCGGCGATCGTTGCTTACCCGGCGGGATATGATGGTGCGCGCAAACCGATCATCGGTGCAACTCCCACCGCCCCGGCGCCGGCAGTCCCGGTCGCACCCGCCGCCGAGCCGGCGCCGGCCGCCGCGCGCCTTGCCTCGCCGGACCCCACGTTGCAGCCGAGTTGGGAGACGCAGAAGCTCGCGCGGAACTTCGTCTTTTCCATCCCCGCACCGCGCGGCCAGATCACGGATCGCACCGGCGTCCCGCTCGCCCAGACGCGCGTCGCCCACAATCTGGCGATCCATTTTCCGGCTCCGCCACAGCTCAGCGACCAGGAGGCAGGCCGTTTCATCGACTCGCAGGTCCGCCTGGCCCAGACGCTCACCGGACGGAACATCACGGTCGATGCGGCGCGGGCCCTGAAGCATTACAAGGAGCGCGGCATGATGCCGTTCGTCATCGCGCAGGATCTCAAGCCGGAGGAAGTCGCGCGGCTGAAACGCGATCGGCCGCCCGGGCTCATCGCCGTGCCACTTTATCTGCGCTGGTATCCGCAGGGCAGCACCGCGGCCCATCTCGTCGGCTTCGTCGGACGCCAGGGCGGTTTCCAATCCGGCCCGGTGGAAAACAACGAGCTGCTGTGGCCGGAATACGAGGGCCGCGACGGCCTCGAGAAGTCATTCAATACACAGCTCACCGGCAAGTTCGGCGTGATGAACCTCGCCTTTGACAGCCAGGGCCGGAAATCGTCGGAAAAAGTCGCGACCCCTCCGCGACCCGGCCAAAACGTCGTCACGACGCTCGACCTGACGATTCAGAAAGTCGTCGAGCGCAACCTGCGCGCGCGAAAGCGGCCCTGTGCAATGGTCGTGATGGACCCGTCCTCCGGCGAGATTCTTGCGATGGCATCGGAGCCCTCGTTCGATCCGAACATCTACATCCCGAGCGTCGCCTCCGACGTGATGGACAGACTCACGAACGATCCGTTCAACCCGCTCTATCCCCGCGCATTTCGCGCCGCTTATCCGCCCGGCTCCATCTTCAAGATCATCACCGGCCTCGCCGCGATGAATGAAGGCATCGTGGATCCCGATGACCGGTTCGGCGGCGAGGCGGTCATCACCGTCGGCGGCACCAAGTTCAGGAATTGGAAGAAAAAGGACGTCGGCCCGCTGGATTTCCCCGAGGCGCTCACGCAATCGTGCAACACCTACTTTTACAAGATGGGCCTCAAGGCGGGCCACCGGCCGATTCTCGATTACTCGGCCCGGCTCGGCCTCGGCAGCAAAACGGGAATCCCCATCGCACAGGAGGAGCGCGGCAATCTGATGACGACCGAGTACATGCTCCGGGCGCACAACCGGCGCATCATGCCCGGCGACATCGCCAACATGAGCATCGGCCAGGGCGACACCCTCGTGACGCCGATCCAGATGGCGGCGGCGATGTGCACGGTGGCAAGCGGCGGGACCGTTTTCCAGCCACGCCTCGTTCGCCAGGTGCAGGATATCGATGCAAAGATCACGTTCGGCTACGACGTCCGCGTGCGCGACCAGATCCATATCCACCGGGACGTGATGAAGGCGTTGAAGGATGGCCTCATCGGCGTGGTCAGCAGCCGCTCCGGCACCGCGAGCCGCGCGGGTGTTCCCGGCTTCAAGGTCGCGGGCAAGACCGGCACCGCGCAGTGGGGCGCCGGCAAGAGCGAAAAGGTCGCGGCGTGGTTCGTCGGTTTCGCGCCCGTGGAGCGGCCTCAGTACGCATTCGCCGTCGTTTACGAAGGCAGGCCCGGCGATGACGACGTTCATGGCGGCACCAATGCGGCGCCAATCGTCGGCCAGGTGCTCAAGGAGATTCTCATACCCGAGCCGAAGGCAAAGAAGGCGGGCCTGCGCAAAAAGCGCACCGACGAGGACGACCCGGATGACAACGAGGACGCGCCCCCGCGCCGCAGGAAGACCGAGGAAGTCGTCCAATAAGCCATGGACGGTGGAAATAAAACGCCGCCAGATTGTTGCAGCAGAAGTCCCAGCCCGGGAAAATCCTTTGCCCTAGCACGGAATCTGCGTTAAGTGCGGCTACAAATTCCCAAGGTCATGGCACTCATCCGATCCGCCTTCTGGTTCATCCTCTTCGTTGCCTCGACGTTTTGCTTCATCGTGATCTTCGAGCACGGCTTCTCCAATTTCGGGGAGAACTCGCGCAGGGAGGTCGAGTCGCTCAAGACCGTCTTCGGCATCGGCCCGAAGAAATCCGCGGACAACGCGAAGTAACCCGGGCCACCGGTCGTCGCCGGAAGTTCCCCCTGCGCGAAAAAAGGCTGCGGCTGCGCATTGTCACCGTCGCGGGAGGCTGGTAGCTTTCCCGGTCCTCGACCATGGCCACGATCAACGAAAAAGACCTCAGCGCATCGCAGCTCGCATTGTTCCAGAAGGCGAAACACGCGAACGAAATTCGCAATTACGGATACGTCGTCCAATTGATGCAGTCCGTCCTGAAGGAGGTCCCTCCTTTCCTCGAGGGCAGGAAGCTCCTGCGAGCCGCGGCTCTCGCAAGCCAGGGTGGAAAAAAATCGGGCTTCTCCCTCGCGGGCACGACGCTCGGCATCACGGCCGCCTCGACGCTGAAAAAAGATCCCCTCGCCGCGATGGAACTCGCCGAGAAAACCCTCGCGACAGATCCCACCAACCAGCAGGGCAACCAGCTTCTCTTCGACGCCGCCAACAAGGCCGGCCTGCCCGAGACCGCCGCATTTGCACTCGAAACCATCGTGGGCGCAAACCCCAAGGACACCAAGCTGCTCCATCAGCTCGGCGCTCATTACATTTCGATGGGCGACAACGACAGGGCCGTCGCGGTTTACAACCGGATCGTCCAGATCAATCCCGCCGATCTCGAGGCGAACAAGAAGGCCAAGGACGCCTCCGCCTCCGCCACCATGAAGTCCGGGAAATGGGAGGAGGTCGCCCAGAGCAGCGGCTCGATGAGCTATCGCGACCTCATCAACAAGAAAGACGAGGCGATCGCGCTCGAGAAC
>JBEBGK010000044.1:0-11595 GCA_040081515.1 Chthoniobacteraceae bacterium | reverse complement strand
TTCACGGGCTGGCACAACCGGCGGCAGGGGCGCAAGGGCACGCTGTGGGAGGAGCGCTTCAAAAGCGTGCTCGTCGAAAGCGGTCAGGCGCTGGTGACCATGGCCACCTACATTGACCTGAATCCGGTGCGTGCGGGACTCGTCGAGGATCCAAAGGAGTATCGCTGGTGCGGGTATGCGGCGGCGGTGGCAGGGAAAAGGCGTGCGCGCAGCGGGCTGAAGACGGCGATGACGACCTGGGCGCACGGGGACATCGGCGAAGGGGCGGGCATGGAGAAGTATCGGGAACTGATCTTCGGCACGGGCGAGCAGCGCAACCCCGCTGCGAACGGGCGGCGCGTGAAGCGGGGCATCAGCCGCAAGCGGGTGGAGGAAGTGATGGCAAACAAGGGCAAACTCACGCGCTGGGAGATGCTGCGGTGCAGGGTGCGGTACTTCTGCGACGGAGCGGTGCTCGGGACGAAGGAATTCGTCAACGGCATCTTCGAGCACGAACGCCACCGCTTCGGGCCCAAACGCCGGAGCGGCGCCCGCCCGATGCGCCATGTCGAAGCCGACGGCCTCACCACCCTGCGGGATCTGCGCATCAAACCGCTCGGGTAGGAGCAACGCAGGCGTCCCATGCCGGATTCCCGCTGCAAAGCGCGCGATGCCCAGGGGCAGCTCCTCGGTGGCGTTGTGACGGCCAACGACCGCTCAGCAAACGTGCGAGTGCAGGCAGCCTTCCCGCCTTGACAAAGCGCACGCTTTCCCGCACGCTTTGGGCATGACATCCCTGCCGGTCACCCAAGCCCGCTCCAGGCTCTACCAGCTCCTGGATGAGACCGCCGAGTCTCACGAACCCATTCAGATTACAGGCAAACGCTCCAATGCTGTTCTCGTCTCGGAGGACGACTGGCGGAACATCCAAGAAACGCTCTATCTCCTCTCGATTCCGGGGATGCGCGACTCGATCCGCAAAGGCATGGCCGAACCGCTTGGCAAGGCTTCCACCAAACCTGGCTGGTGAGTTGGTCGGTCGTTTACGCGAAACAGGCCCGGAAGGACGCGAAAAGAATCGCATCCACGAATCTCAAGCCGCATGCCCAGCGGCTTCTCGACATCCTCGCCAGGAATCCCTTCCAGAATCCTCCTCCCTATGAGAAACTTATTGGAGATCTGGCAGGCGCATACTCGCGCCGCATCAACATCCAGCACCGTCTCGTGTATCAGGTCTACGAGGCTGAACACACCGTCAAAGTCCTCCGGATGTGGACTCACTACGAATGATCCTGTGACCGCGAACGTCGGTGGGATCGGGTTATCCGGACGCTTCCCCTATCCTTCGTGTTCTTCGTGACCTTCGTGGTCGCCTCATTTCTGGCAGGTGGTATCAGGTGAGAGTTCAACGGAGCCCGAAGGGGACGGGACACGGACCAGGCCCTGCCCAGCCGTATTGCCCCGCGCTTTCAAAACCGCGCTACGGCGCTGGCTTCACGACCTCCACCATGAGCACGGTCATCTGCCCGTCGTCGGTCTTCACGATCACCGGCTTCACGAGCGGGAAGCGTTTGTTTTCAAAGTTCACCTTCACCACGACCATGCCGCTCTCGCCCGGGGCCAGCACTTTCCTCGTCGCGCTCGCCGTGGTGCAGCAGACGCACGCCCCGCGGACGCTCTCGATCCGCACCGGCGTCTTGCCGGTGTTGCGATAGGGGAACTCGGCCCGGACCGAGCGCTCGCGCGGCTGCGCCTCGAAGTGGAGTGTGGTGGTCTCCCATTTCAGGCCGGCGCCGAGGGCGGATTGCGCCAGGAGCAGAATCGCGAGGAGATATTTCATCGTCGGTGGAGGGTGAATGGATCGCGCCCCTGCGGCCAGCACGAACCTTCGGCCTTCGCAGCGCCGGGTGGGATTCGAAGTGAGTCCAACTCGAGGAGCAGAAAGCGCGTGGCAAGGTGGCGCGAAGGTATGGAGCAGCGGCGCGCGAGGAGCGGCGACATTCCTGTCGCCGTCCTCGCTCCTGCGCCGGAGGCGCGCCATTCGAGGAAAGGCGGCGGGAGGTGGAGAGCGAAGGTGTGCCCTTGGCCGCTCAACCGGGCGCCACCGCGTGCCCAAGGTGTGTGCGCCTCCGGCGCATCTGCGGACGGCGACAGGAATGTCGCCGCTCCCAGCCGCCGCCCGCCCGCTGGTGGACCTGAAATCGATCACGCTCGGACCGCACGGGAACCGAAATTTCCCATTGACCAAACCCCCGATTTCAGGGACATATCATTGCATCATGATTCATGGATGCGTTTCCTGCATCCGCGTCATGTCCTCAAACGAAAACCCAAACACACATCCTCATGTCCCGAAGCTACATCTTCTCCTCCGAATCCGTCGGTGAAGGCCACCCTGATAAAGTCTGCGACACCATTTCCGACGCCATCCTCGACGCCTGTCTGCGCGTTGACACGAGAAGCCGCGTCGCGTGCGAGACCTTCGCGAAGAGCAATGTCGTGGTCGTCGGCGGAGAAATCACCATTCCCAAGATCGGCCAGAAGCCGATCGGCGACGTCATCAATATCGACAAGACCATCCGCGATGCGGTCCGCGGCATCGGTTACGTGAATGACGACGACGTCTTCCACGCCGACCGGATCTTCATCAACAACTACCTCACCACCCAGTCGCCCGACATCGCGCAGGGCGTGGATGCGAAGAAGGCCAAGGGCAAGAAGACCGCGGAGCAGGGCGCGGGCGACCAGGGAATCATGTTCGGCTTTGCGTGCAACGAGACGCCGGAGCTGATGCCGGCGCCGATTATGTATGCGCACCGCCTCGGCCGGCAGCTCACGAAGATTCGCAAGCAGGGCACGGCGGCCCCGTGGCTCCGGCCCGATGCGAAATCGCAGGTCTCCGTGGAATACGTGGACGGCAAGCCGACGCGCATCATCAACGTGGTCATCTCCACGCAGCACGCGGCCAGCGCGAGCCACGGCACCATCGAGAAATTCTGCATCGAGCACGTGATCAAGAAGGTGCTGCCGAAGCGGATGCTCACGAAGGACACGGAGTATCTCATCAATCCGACGGGCAAGTTCGTCGTCGGCGGGCCGCAGGGCGACAGTGGGCTCACGGGGCGGAAAATCATCGTCGATACCTACGGCGGCATGGGCCGTCACGGCGGCGGTGCGTTCTCCGGCAAGGACCCGAGCAAGGTGGACCGCAGCGCAGCCTACATGGGCCGCTGGGTGGCGAAAAACGTCGTCGCAGCCGGCATCGCCACGCGGTGCGAAGTGCAATTCGCCTACGCCATCGGGCATCCGAAGCCGGTCAGCGTCCACATTGACACCTATGGCACGGGCATCGCGTCCGACGAAAAAATCCTCCGCGCGGTGCTGAAGACGTTCAGCTTCAAGCCGGCGGACATCGTCGGGCAGTTGCGATTGCTGCGTCCGATCTACGGGAAGACGACGAATTACGGTCACTTCGGAAAGAGCGATCGCGACCTCACGTGGGAGACCACGGACAAGGCCGCCGCGCTCCGCAAGGCTCTCGGCAAGTAAATCACAAACCTCGAACACAAAACACACCATGGCTAAAATCCAACTCACACCGCCGCGCGCGAAAGCTGCGAAGGCTCCCGCAAAGTCCAACGGCAACGGCGCCAAGCAGGACTACAAAGTCCGCGACATCAGCCTCGCCGCTTGGGGCCGCAAGGAAATCGTCATCGCCGAGCACGAGATGCCAGGCCTCATGTCCGTCCGCCGCAAGTATGCGAAGGAAAAGCCGCTCAAGGGCGTCCGCATCACCGGCTCGCTGCACATGACCATCCAGACCGCCGTCCTCATCGAGACTCTCGTGGATCTCGGAGCCGACGTGCGCTGGGCGAGCTGCAATATTTTCTCCACGCAGGATCACGCAGCCTCGGCCATTGCGGCCGCTGGCGTGCCGGTCTTCGCATGGAAGGGTGAGACCCTCGAAGAGTATTGGGATTGCACGCTGGATGCCGTCATTCATCCCGGCGAAAAGGGCCCGCAACTCGTCGTGGACGACGGCGGCGACGTCACGCTCCTCATTCACAAAGGCTACGAACTCGAGCAGGGCGACAAGTGGGTGAACAGCCCGAGCGGCTCGCACGAAGAGCAGGTCATCAAGAACCTCCTCAAGCGCGTCGCGAAGACCCATCCCGGCATCTGGACCAAGATGGTGAAGGACTGGAAGGGCGTCTCCGAGGAGACCACCACGGGCGTCCATCGCCTCTACCAGATGAAGGAAGCGGGCAAGCTGCTCGTCCCTGCTATCAACGTGAATGACTCCGTCACGAAGTCGAAGTTCGACAACCTCTACGGCTGTCGTGAGTCCCTCTGCGACGGTCTCAAGCGCGCCACCGACGTCATGATCGCCGGCAAGGTCGCGGTCGTCTGCGGCTACGGCGATGTCGGCAAGGGCAGCGCGTTTTCGCTGAAGGGCCTCGGAGCCCGCGTCGTCGTCACGGAAATCGACCCCATCAACGCCCTGCAGGCCGCGATGGAAGGCTTCGAAGTCACGACCGTCGAGGACACCCTCGGCCGCGGAGACATCTACGTGACCACGACTGGCAACAAGGACGTCATCACCCTCGAGCACATGCTCAAAATGAAAGACCAAGCGATCGTCTGCAACATCGGCCACTTCGACAACGAAATCCAAGTGGACCGCCTCAACACCCACAAAGGCGTGAAGCGGACCAACGTGAAGCCGCAGTACGACGCCTACGCGCTCCCGAATGGCCGCACCATCTACATGCTGGCCGAAGGCCGTCTCGTGAACCTCGGTTGCGCCACCGGCCATCCGTCGTTCGTGATGTCGAACTCCTTCACCAACCAGACGCTCGCCCAGCTCGACCTCTGGAGGAACAAGGACAAGTACAGCGCCGAAGTCTATCGTCTGCCCAAGCACCTCGACGAGGAAGTGGCGCGTCTGCACCTCGAGAAGATCGGCGTGAAGCTCACCAAGCTCACGAAAGATCAGGCCGAATACCTCGGCGTGAACCCGAACGGCCCTTACAAGCCCGAGCACTACCGCTACTAAGCGACGTCACTGCACCTGACACTTGCGAGGCGCGCGGTCGAAAGATCGGGCGCCTCTTGCTTTTCCATCACCGAATCATCTCCGCGCTCGTGATCCGCTACACTTGCAAGAACCGATCGAAGCCTTTGGCACGAAGGCCGGTCTTCAGTTCCGAGTCCTCGGTCCAAAGGCGCGCATCGAGATGCAGTGCCAGGGCGACGAATGGAGTGTCCTTCAGATCCACGCCATCGCACAAGCGGCGGGCCTCCATCCACGTGCCAAGCGGAATCGCAGCCGCATCGATGAACTGGAGCGACTCGATGAGTTCGTTCAGCGCTTCGAGGACGTTCTCCTCCGGCAGCCTTGTCGCCTCCAGCAGTCGGGCACTGTGCTTGAAGAGTTCCACGAAAAGAAACCGCGGCGCGTAGAAGCGGATCTCCGACGGTGACAGCAGGCGCAAAGCGAGGTCTCCGCAGCCCACCGCGAGCGTGCAGAAAACCACATTCGTATCCACCACCACCCGCATGGGCTAGCCTTGCGGCGGTGCAAAGCGGTCCTGATTCTTCTCCCACCAGCCGGCCTTCGATTCCTCGGCCAGTCTCATCGCCTCACCCTGTGACATCGCACTGCCGGCCACGAGCGACGTGAAACGAAACGGGCGAAGAATTGCCTCGATCTGCGCTGGATCCAGATCGCCACGCGGAATCGTCACATGGATTTCTTTCTCCGTGGACTCAACAGTAATCATGACGCCATCTCCCTACCGCACACCACGGCTCAGCGCAACCCCGTCCTCAGCACCGGGGAATGCGCAATCAAAAGGCCACGCGCCTTCTGGTCTCCCCGGATTGGCCACCGACATCCCCACTGCGACGCCCTCGTCGCAACCTGCGCCTTTGACGCCTCGCCGCAAATCGGGAGTCCTGTGCGGTTCTGCTGTGCATCCGGCTACTCCGTCCCCAGCGTCCGGTTCGGCGCGGCGGATGTCAGCAGGACGCGATTGTTGCCATTGATCTGCTGGATGGCCGAGACAAATTCGCCCGCGCGGCAGCCGGGGCGGAGGCTGATGTTGTATCGGAGTTCGGTCATCATGCCGGCCTGGATCGACTCGACGGACACCAGATCGTGCCTCTCGACAAATCTCCCGAAGACCTCCGCAAACGCCACGTCGTAGTCGATGTCGTTCGTCACCCGGACTCGCAGGTAATGGCTCGCGCGATTCGGCGCAAACCAGTCCCCGCGGGAAAAGATCCCGATGATCGCGCAAATCACGACGGTGGTGGCGGTGGCCATGCCATACTGCCGCGCGCCGACTGCAAGTCCGGCGGTCATCGCGAAAAAGATGAAACCGATGTCCCTCGCCTCCGCGAGCGAGGTGCGAAATCGGATGAGCGAGAACGCGGCGAACATCCCGAACCCCGTCGCCATCGCCTGATCCCGGTCACCGGCGCGAACGACCATCACCACGACCGTCACGACCACGCCAAGGATCATCAGCGTGTGGACGTAGTCCTGCGACAGCTTCGGCCCGCGGAAGATCGACTTGTAAAGCGCGGCGATGATCGCCGTGAGGCCGAAGCTGAGAAAGGTGGCGAAGAGGATCTCGATCAGTCCCGGCTGCGCCGAGCCGAACCCGAGCGGTCCCTCGAAGAAGTCGGCAAGCGGACGCAGCGCGGACGAATGGTGAAGCATCCGCAGCACGGGCCCCAGCCTTTCAGGGTCCGTATCTGTGGCGAGGCCGAGGATCGTGGGGAAAAATGCGGTCGGATTCGTCATGGGATCAAAATGGATGCGGGCTCGCGGACCAATCAGCCAACGAGAGGACCACCGGCGTTTCCAAGCTCTCGCGGCGGCGTTGTCGAAACAATCTCCATTTCCGTGTCGCCGCCCTCCGTCGCGGGAATGCGCCACCCCGGTGCCTGCATCGCGCGCAGGACGGGATCGCATCGTTCGAGCGCCTTCGAATACTTCGAGTGGCTCTGCAGTTTGCAACCCGCCCCGACGATCTCCCGGCTGAGCCAGTACGGAACGAAACCGGCGGTCTTCAGTTCAAACACCGCCTCGCCCTCGGGATGCATCGGCTCGCTTTTTTCGAACCCCATGTCATCCGGCTCGGGGATCAGGTTTCCGAGGCGGCAGACGATTCCCGTGTCAAAGGTCACCCGCAGATCGCTGCCGGGATCGACCGCCGCATAGGCGCTGCGGTCGTAGCGCATGACCATGACCGGCTTGAACCGTCGTCGCACGATGAGATCGTGCGCCTCCGCGACGATGGGGCGATCCACGGCGCCGAGGTCCGCTCCTTCCGGCCAGAGCCCCTCGCCGACCCGCAGCGCCTGCGCGATGGCAAGCTGCACCCGCCGTTTCACGCCGCGCCCGTCGCACTTGTGCTTGATCTCGATGAACGACGCCGGCGGCACTCTTCCATCCCTGCTGCCATAGACGCGGACCCGCAGTTTCCTGCGGCTCGGCATGCCCCGCACCTTCTCCCAGTAGCAATCCCGCTCATCGTTGTCGTAATACAGGCTGACCACGGGATAGCCGGCGACACCGCCTCCATTCACGTCGGGACGCAGGTGCGCCGCGAGTCTCTCCATCAAAGCGGCACGCTGCGCCGCCGTGACGACGAACTTCATCTCGAATCTGTCCAGGCAATCACTCACGGCGATGGAACGGATTCCGGCCCGGTGCACACCGTGTTCAAACCGCGCCTCTCAGGCCGCTCTGGTGCCTCCGATGCCATTTCCCTCACTGCCCGCCGAAGAACTTCCGGAATGAGCGAAGCAGGCCGCCGTCGCTGCGCGGTTCCGGCTTTCGCAGCCCGCCCTGCTGCCCGTCGTTTGCCGCAACGGGATCGCCGGTGAATTGCGGCCGCGGTGCCCCGCCACCCACCGGCCCGGCCGGGTACTTCTCCGCCGGGGCGCGTTTCATCACATCCACCCAGACCGGCAGCGCGAGCGTGGCGCCGTAGCCGCGGGGCACGATCGTGGCCGGCTTGTCGAGCCCGACCCACACGCCGCACGTGAGCGACGTCGTGTAGCCGGCGAACCACGCATCGTGGTAGCCGTCCGTCGTCCCGGTCTTTCCCGCCGAGGGTCTCGTCCAGCCCAGCGACTTCGCCGACGCACCCGTCCCGCGCTGCATCACCTGCGCGAGGATGCCGGTGGTGGTCGTGCATACATTCCGATCCAGCCCGGCGACATTGATGTGCGCCGCGCGATAAACGATCTCCCCGTCCGCGGAATCGATCCGCTCGATCATGTACGCCTGCCGGCGCACACCGCCATTTGCGAGGACGGAATACGCCATGACGAGATCCTTTGGCGCGACGCCAAAATTCCCGATGTAGCTCTGCGGATTCAGCGGCATGTCCGGAATCCCCGCGCCCGCTGCAAACTTCTCCACCGTCTTCAGGCCGGCGAATTCGCCGACGCGGACGGTCATCGTGTTGCGGGAACGCACCAGACCCTCGGCGGCCGGCAGCATGCCGCCGAATTGATCATCGCTGTTCCCCGGATGCCAGCCCGCGCCATTGGTGATCTCACCGGGCTCGATCGGCCCGTCGCTGACCTCCGAATCCGGCGACAGACCCCGCGAAAACGCCGCGGCGTACACAAAGGGCTTGAAGGTGGAACCCACGGTGCGCTTCGCATCGATGGCGCGGTTGTACTTGCTGTCCCGGTAGTCGCGGCCGCCGACCAGCGCGCGGATTCCGCCCGAGCGGTTGTCCACCACGACCACCGCGCCCTGGAGATACTCGGTCGGCGTCTCCTTCTTCCGGGCATCCTCCGAATACGCCGCCTTCGTCGGATGCGGATAGCCCTTTCGCTGCTCGACCTTCGTCAGCGCGCGGTCGAGCGCCTTCTGCGCCTCGTCCTGGAGCGTCGGATCGATGGTCGTGTAAATTTTCAGCCCGCCCTGGATCTGCTGCTCCTCGTCGAGCAGCACATCCAGTTCGCGCATCACCATGTCCATCGCGTAATTCTCCTGCGTGCTCACATGCCTCGCCGCGGCCAGCTTCAGCGACTGCTTCCGCGCGGCATCGATCGAATCGGTCCGGATGGCGTATTGCGCGCGGAGCTTCGCGCAGTCGCCGCCGACCAGCCGGTCGAGCACCATGTCCCGCTCGGCCCGGGCCCGTTTCGGGTTCGTAAAAGGCGACGCCTTCGTGGGAGCGCGGATGATGCCGGCGATCATCGCCGCCTCGCTCAGCGTGAGATCGCGCGCGGCCTTTCCGAAATACACCTTCGAGGCCATCTCGATCCCATACACGCCGCTGCCGAAATAGATCCGGTTCATGTAATGGCTGAGCACCTCCTCCTTCGAGTAACGGCGCTCGATCCGCAGCGCGACGAAAAGCTCGAGCAACTTCCGATCGAAGCTCTTGCGCTGGCCCAGTTCGTCGAAGCTGTTCCGCGCGAGCTGCTGCGTGAGCGTCGAGCCGCCCTGCGACTGGCCCTGGAAAGTCCGCACCACGGCACGCGCAATCCCCTTCAAATCCACCCCCGGGTGCGAAAAGAAACGCACATCCTCCCGCGCCAGCAGCGCCCCGATGAAATAGGGCGACACCTCCGACAGCCCCACGGGCACGCGATTCTCGCCCTGCAGGCGGCCCCACACCTTGCCGTCCATGTCGAAGACCGTGCTGCGCTCCTTCATCTGCTCGACCTGCCGGAGATCGAGCCGGCTGGCGCGCCACCAGTAGATCCCGAGCACCAGCCCGACGACGACGAAGCAAAGGAAGAAAATTTTGAAGAAAAACGCCTTCCACCGGAAATGAGACCGAGGCTTGTTCCTCCTGGAGCGATTGCCCCGGGCGGAGGAGTTGGAAGAACGTTGGGACAAGTTCTGCGTTTTGGTGTTGGCCGGGAGTAAAACGCGGATGTTATCCACAATCCAGCGAACATTCCGTCCCGTGCGCATCGACGTCCTAAGCCTCTTCCCCGCCATCGCCACCGCAGCCCTCTGCGAGAGCATGATGAAGCGCGCGCAGGACGCGGGCCTCTTCACCTTCAAGTCCCACGACCTCCGCGACTGGACGCACGACAAATACCGCCGCGCCGACGACGCCCCCTACGGCGGCGGGCAGGGCATGGTGATGAAATGCGAGCCCATCTTCGAGGCCGTGGAATCGCTCCGCACGCCCGGGACGCGCGTCGTCTTCATGGGCCCGTGCGGGCGGCGCTTCGACCAGCGCATCGCGCAGGAATACAGCACGCGCGGCGGCCACCTCATCATCCTCTGCGGCCACTACGAAGGCGTGGACCAGCGCGTCCTCGACCATCTCGTGGACGACGAAATCTCCGTCGGCGACTACGTGCTCACGAATGGCGTCATCGCCGCCGTCGTCTTGGTGGACGCCATCGTGCGCCTCATCCCCGGCGTGCTCGGCGACGACGCCAGCGCGACCGACGACAGCTTCGCCACCGGCCTCCTCGAATTCCCCCACTACACGCGCCCGCCCGAGTATCGCGGCTGGAAAATCCCCGACATCCTGCTCAGCGGCAACCACGCCCACATCGAACGCTGGCGCCGCGAGCAGGCCCTCGAACGCACGCGCCAGCGCAGGCCGGATTTGCTGCCGCCGGATGCCGGGTAGCCGTTGCTCGCGCCCTCGACATCGCAGCAGACAAAGCGTAGCCTCCGGCCATGAGCCAGACCTTGCAATACCTCACGGACGAGCACGGCGACCGCACCGCAGTCGTTCTGCCCATCGGCGAATACGAGAAGCTCCTTGAGGATTTGGACGATCTCGCCGTCGTCGCCGAACGCCGTGATGAACCCGTCGTCTCCCACGACGACTTCCTCGCTGAACTCAAGCGCGATGGAACGCTTTGACATTCAGTGGCGCAACTCGACCAGGAAGGACATTCGCAGCTTGCCGCGTCACGAGGTGGCGCGCGTCGTTGCCGCCGTCGGCCAGCTCGCGGATGATCCGCTCCCGCATGGTTCGCAGAAGCTCGCTGGCTCCGAGCGCACTTACCGAATCCGCGTCGGAGATTACCGTGTCATCTACGAGGTGTTCAGCGATTCGCATGTCATTGAGGTCCAGCGTGTCAGACACCGGAAGGACGCATATCGGGAATGAGCGCACCGGCAAACCACGCGCGCGAACAAATCACCAAGGAAGCGATGGATCTTCCGCCGCGGCAAAAGCTCGCGCTCGCGGAGTTCCTGCTTGAGAGCGCGGAGGCTGCAGCCGATCCCGAGGCGGAGACGGCGTGGGATTCCGAGATTCGCGACCGCATCCGCGCCATTGATGAAGGCCGCGTGGCCGGAGTCTCCTACGAGGACGTGATGCGCTCGGCGGAAGCGCGGTTGGTTCCGTGAACATCCGCTTCGTCGAGGAGGCTCAGCGTGAATTTCTCGATGCGATCTCATTTTACGAGGAGGCGCGCGCCGGACTCGGACGGCGATTCAAGGACGAGGTGGATCGGAGCATCCTGTGGATCGCCGATCACCCGGAGCTATACCGCCTCCGACCGGGTGCTTATCGCCGCATTAATCTCCGGGTGTTTCCCTACTACGTGCCTTACATCGTCAGAGGAGAAACGCTGTGGGTTCTCGCGGTCGCTCATGGC
>JBEBGK010000617.1:0-3082 GCA_040081515.1 Chthoniobacteraceae bacterium | reverse complement strand
GCCAGCACACGGTCGAGCGTGTGCTTGAACATCAACGCCCAGGAGATGCTCGGCGCGGCGCGAAAGACGAGCATCGGGCGGGCTCCGAAGTGGTCGAAGTCCGGGCGGGCGATGGTCGTCTGCATGAAATCAGCGCTGAGCCACGCCTCGACGCCTTCGATTTCGCATGCGCCGATGTACTCCTGCAGCCGGCCGAGCTGGCTGTGGGCGCCGACGAAGATGACGCGGTCGGGCGCGTGCCGGTGCAGGGCTTCGACGAGATGCGCAACCGGTTTTGATCCCACTTCGATCTCCTCCGCCGTCTCGATCTCCATGGTTTCCTCCCGGGAGAGCCCCGTCTGGAATGCGAGGATGTCCTCCTGCATCCCCACGAGAATCACGCGCTCGCGCTGTCCGCCGGATTTCACCCTGCGCCGGTAGCGATGGATCGTGATCCTTTCCCGGAACAGGAGAAGGGAGGTGGCGAGGAAGGCGAAGATCGGCATCACGGAGCGGCTCTCCACGCCCAGCCGGAGGAAGTAGGCGCACAAGGCGATGATGATCGCGACGGAAAGCGCCGCGCGGCCGAGCTGGCCGAGGCTTCTGCCGAGGTTCTTTCGCGAGGGGTGCTCGTAGAATCCCTGCACTTTCAGCGAGATCGGACCGAACAGCCCGAGCACGAGAAGGAGCCACTGGAATTCCGTGAATGGCGGAATCTGATACGGAAAAAATCCAAGCAGCGCCCCGGCGGAGCGGAACGTATGCGCGCCCCAGAACGTGAGGACCAGCAACAGGCCATCCACGATCTGAAGGAACTGCGAATTGAGTTGCTGACGGCGTCCGAACATCGACAAGTCTCTTGAAGAGCGCGGGAATATAGTCACAAAGCGGCGCCTTGTGGCGAAATAATTTCGGCCGGTGAAAGCGTGGAAGCCGAATGCGAATGAGCATGCGTCCGGTGGAACCCGGGATTTGTCGCGCACTTCGCGAAGAACGCCGGCGATCGTTGGCGACGTTTGATTTGGCGTATTTTGGCTGGTTCTTTTTGCGCACGCCTGTGGCGAAACGCCCACCCTGTTCGTCGCGATTTCGTCGTCCGGAAAAAATATCCGGGAATTTTTCTTCGTCCGAAGTCGTTCAAGACAAGGGGGAAGCGTCGGGTGGTGAAACTGCTTTCTGGCGGGTTGGCATCGACTGGCAGGTGATTTGCTAGAGGGGCGCGAGCCGTGAAATCGGCGAAACCACAACCAACCAAATAACAACATGAAAAAAGTGAAACACACCACCTGCTCGATCACAAAAGCGGTGCTCGCCCTCACGGCGTGCGCCAGCCTCAACGCGTTTGCCGGTCCGGCCGGCAAAGTAGAAAAGCCTGCGGACGCCGACGACTCCCTGTTCGGGACGTTCGGCATTCCGATCACCGGTTCAGTCGATGTCGGCTGGGATTCCCGCTATTACTTCCGCGGCCTCTGGTTCGCGGACCAGATCACGTGGTCCGGCATCAGCCTGAGCATGCCGCTGAGCATGATCAGCGAGAACCTCACGCTCGGCGTCGGCGCGCTCTACACGAGCACGGTGGAGACGATCGTCGGTGGCGGGGTTCCCGCAGGGACTCCTGGAAATCTCCTGGACTACTCCGAGCTCGACCTGACTGCGTCGCTCACCTACGACTTCAAGTTCATGAAGCTCGGGGTGGTTTACACGAACTACCAGTTTTTCGACGGCTTCAGCGGTACGTTGAACAACGGCGCCGCCTTCGGCCTCGGGGAATACGCCGTCAAGAGCGTGCCTGAGATTGGAGTCGTCGCCAGCACTTCACAGTTCGGCGTGAATGCCTACTTGGGTTATTACTATGACTTCAACATCGGCGGCTCGTACTTCGAGGTCGGTGCCGACTATCCGGTGAAGGTGCTGCCCTATCTGACCTTCGTGCCTGCCGTGAAGGCCGGTTACGGGCTGGATTACTACAGCAACGGTGCGCCCGAGAACGGCGGCCTGTTCGGTGGCGTCACGAGTGGATTCACGCACGTCCTCTTCAGCCTCGGCGCCCCGGTGAACCTCACGAAGACCGCAACACTGACTCCTTATGTCGCATGGAACGTCTCCGGCCGCGCACGCCAGTCGAACAACCTGACGGACAACGAAGTGTTCGGCGGCGTGAAGTTGAGCGTGAGCTTCTAGTTATTGGACTTCGGATCGAATCGTGATTAACTACCAACCATCATGAAGACCAAACCAGCCTCGTTAGTCCTGATTGCATTCGCCCTCGTCGTCGCCCTTGCCCAAGTGGCGTGTCAGAGCCCCCAAGGCTCCGCAACGAAGGCCGCGGTGGCGTGCAGCGGTTGCAAGACCGTTTGGGTGAAGCAAGCACGGACCGGCACGGCGGGTGCCAGTGACGCGAAAGGCCCGTACACGGCCATGACCGCCGTCGGACACATGAAATGCCCTGACTGTGAGAACAGACTCGAGCCCTACTTCAAGGGTCTTTCGAAGTCCACGCATGTGTGCAAGTCGTGCGGCGGATCCATGTTCCACTGCAAGGGACACTGAGTTGACGAATCAACCGCCCCGCCCGGGATCTTTGGACCCGGGCGGGGTTTTTCGTTTCCGGGAGAGACGTGCGATTCCCGACCTGACTGGGTGACGGTTTGCATCGAGCAGCGGAGCGGGTGATGATTTGCAAATTGAGTTCCTGGGTGAGTTCCGCGAGGGTCATCGGGCCGTGCAAAGAACATCCACTGCCACAGCCTGCCTGACGGGCGGGAGGAAAAGAGCATCCATATCCGGACTGGACCGGGCGCATGTCGTCGCCGCGGTCCACACGGAGGGGGGACTCCGAATTGCGGCGAAACTCCGGCCGGGCGAGGTGGACTGTGTGGAACTGCGCGTGGACGCGCTGGCTGACCGCCTCGATCTCGTGCGCCGGACGGCTTCGGGGTTGCGAGTCCCCATTCTCCTCACCGTGCGGCACCCGGCCGAGGGCGGAGTGGGAGGGCTTTCCGCCCGGCGGAGGAGGGAGCTGTTAATGGAATTCCTGCCGATCGCGACGCTGGTGGACGTCGAACTTTGCTCCAGCGAGTCCATGCGCGGGGTGAGCGCATCG
>JBEBGK010000616.1:0-3083 GCA_040081515.1 Chthoniobacteraceae bacterium | reverse complement strand
AACGCTGCCCGTCCTCACGGTGCTTCAGGTGCCCCTTTTCCTCTAGGATGCGGAGCAGCGTGCGGACGGTGGAATAGCTCGGGTCGTCCGGGAGATCCTCGCTGACCTCCGCCGCGGTGGCTTCGCCACGGGTGTAGATGATGTCCATGATCTGTCGTTCACGGCGGCTGAGATGGCGGGAATCGGATGGCATGCGAATTTTTTAACACCAGCGGCCGGCAGGCGTCAACGGAAAGATGCGAAAAAATTAACATGGCATCCTCGTTCGGGCGGGATCTGCACCCTGAATGCCCCTGCACCACGGCTTTTCGCCGATGCGGACGGATTTTCCCGGCCGGTGCCAGGCGCAACTCGGAAGGGTGCGGCGCCGCCACCAGCCTGTTGGAATGCAGAGGCAGCGCGCCGTAACGCGGACAATCCTGTCCGCACTCCCGGAGCGCGGGCTGGAGCCGACAAGTGTGGAGCCGACAATCCTGTCGGCCGGCAGGATGGGCGCAGGCGGCGCGATGGTGCTCCGCAAGCGACGCCCGCCTCGGCCTCCGGTCCCCCGAATGAATCGTGCCGACAGATTGTCGGCACCACATTTCCCGCGCCGCGCAAACGGCCCCACTTTGCTTGTTCTATTCCAATCCCCCGGGGAAATCCCACACCCAATCGCCGACATATTTCTCGTCGCTCAACCTCGTGCTCTCACCTTTCTTCTCGTCGATCACACGTTTCCCGCCGTCGTCCTTGCCGTCGAAGCCGACGCTCCACAGCGCGTATCGGCCATCGGTGGTTTTGCGATAGCGCATCGGCTTGCCGTCCATCGGGTCGGGCGGAAGCGGTTTGCCATCCGCGAGCCGCACGGCGTCTAGGGAGTCGGGGTAGCTTCCATTGGCGATGCGATGGCGCTCCAGCGCACAGGCGATGATGGCCTCGTTGATGAGCGTCTGCGTGTAGATGACCTGATTGATGATGCTACTCATCGCAGGGGCGATCACGCTCGCCAGGATGCAAGACGGATTTGTCCAGATTCGCTGTTTCATCCCGGTCAGTTCCGTCTCAAAATCTCGCGTTCCCTGGCGCGCCTCCTTCCATCCATGGTCCCTCAGTGGCTTGAGGAGATACTTGAATTCAAGGTCCGCGGACGCGGCTGCGCTTGCATCGAAGAAGCCCGAGGGGATAGCGCGCGCGAACCAATCGCGAGGGATGAAACCGACCGGATTGCTGCCACCATTCACCAGCTCCAGGAGTTCCAGGCTGTTCTCGCGCTTGCGCTTCATCAATTGGAGCGCGTTTACACCTGCGGCCATCTCGCTGCGCAAGGCGCGCAAGGTGCCGCGATGGAAATCGAGGCCTGTGAGCGCGGCCTCGAGTCTGGTGAAATCCTCCACCGTGCCGGCGTGGGCATCGCAAAGCTCCCATGTCACGCCGCAGAGCATATTCGCCCCCGATGCAGCCACGAGCAGACCGATGAGGAAGGGATCGTTCAGGCTCGCCTGACTGAGGCGTGCGATGATGAGCGCCGACTCGTGCGCCTTCGCCGCATCGCCCGCCCGTGCGGCGGCGCTGGTGCGCAGGGCCAATGTGCGACTTAAACCCTGAATCGGCGAGTAATGCGGGAGCTTGATGGCGAAGAGCATCTCCGGCAATTCGCGGGTCTTCCACTCCGGTGTCCACTGCGCCTTCGGGCGATGGAGGCCGGCGGCGAGTTCCTGCACGACCGCATCGTGATTCGCAAGGGCGGCGAGCACATCGCGCGCAGCGTCGCCGGAATCCGCGGGCATGGGAAGCGAGCCGTCTTTGCGCATCCAGTCGGCCCACGCCTTGAGGTCGGTCCGCTTGCCGAATGCCACATTTGCGAGCCTTGGTCGCACGGCACCCTTGCTCCCAGACGGAGGCATGAGCGCTTCGAGACGTTTGCGCTGCTCGGCATGGGCGCCTTTGTTCGGGTCGTCATCCACGGCGAGCGCGAGATCCTTGAGCAGGGGAATCGCGCAGAAATTTTCCGCCTCAGGAACCGGATCGTTCAACGTCGCGCGGAAGTCGAGCGTCTCGCCCTCGGCCTTCAACATCGCCTGTGTCGCGCTCCATTGCCGCGCGCCGCTCCAGTTTACCCAGGCACAGAGCAGCGCATACAGGGTGACCAGCGTCACGGCGGTCCAGGCGAGGCCGCGAACCCAGCGGCGTTGCCAGCAGCGTTTCCGGAAGTTCATCAGGGGAGTTCGAGGTTGAGGTTCATGCGTTGATGGAAGGCGAGCAGGGCTTGCACGGAGGAATCCGTAGGTGCCGCGTTCATGGGAACTGGTTTCCACGCACGGGCGAAATGGCCCCTCTCCGGCGGCGGGTTCGACGGAGCCGTGAGATTCAACGCGAGGATCGCCGCCCAGGCTGCGGCCCAGCCGAGCATCAGCCAGCGCGGCGGGATCGTTCGCTGAAATGGAATCGCATCCGCCTCGCGCCGGGCGCGGGCGAGGATGTCCGCCTTCCACGCCGGGGTCGGATCGGGGCGCCGCAGTCCGCCGGTGAGCGCGTGCAGTTTCTTTTCGAATTCGTGGTCGTTCATTTCAGTTCGTCGTAGAGAGGGCGCAACAGCGTCCTCAGTTTTTCCAGAGCGTAACGGTAGCGGCTCGCCGCCGTGTTCAGCGGGATGCCCTGCGTTTCCGCGATCTCTTCAAAGGTGAGCCCGTCCCAGAGCTTGAGTTGCACGATGGTGCGCTGTTCATCCGGCAGGGTCTTCATCGCGTCCGCGAAACCGCGCGCGAGCAGCGCCGCATCGGGGTCGGCGGCGCGCTGGCCGGCTCCGTCGAGTTCCGCGAGCAGGCGCTCCTCGGAATCCCATCGCACCTTGCGCCGTCGCAGCCAGTCGATGGCGAGATTGTGCGCCAGCCGGAAGAGGAACGCCTTCTCGCTCTGCACCTCCATCTTCACGCCGCGTGCGAGCCGGATGAAAAGCTCCTGCAACAGATCGCGCGCATCCGCCTCGGTCTTGGTGAAGTTCACGAGGTAATGGAACAGCCCCGATGCATGGGCATCGTAGAGTCGTTCCAAATCGTGGTCTTTCATGGCGGGGAGGATATCGGTCGGCGCAGTGTCCTGTG
>JBEBGK010000615.1:0-3083 GCA_040081515.1 Chthoniobacteraceae bacterium | reverse complement strand
GGTACGGCACCGGATTGGTCTGCACGATGAGCGACTGCGATTCCGGCCCTGCGCGATTGACGATGCGGCCGAAGACGAGGCCCCGCACCGGACTGCCGTCGGCATTCCTCGCCACCGGAACCTGCAGCCACTGCAGGCCGGCGATCGACGCCTTCGGACGCACCGCCGTCTGCCCGGCGTTGTCACCCTGCCAGGCGCTTGCGAGCATCACGTCGCCGAATGCACGCTCCTGCGGCGCGAACGGAAACACGCGGCCGCGGTTGGGCACGTCGTGCCACAGCAGGCCGCTCGCGTCCGCGGCATTGACCGGCTTGTGGATCAGGAAGCTCGCCACGTACCGGACCTTGCCGTCCGCGTCCTTCGCAAGCTGGATATCCTGGATGACCGCGTTCTGCGGCAGAGCCGGGTCCAGCTCGCCGAACGCGCGGCCGGCGATCGCCTCGTAGGCAAGGCCGCCGGGCTGCGCGGGGAGCGGCGCGCGCTCGTCGATCTCGATGCGCGTGACGCGCGCGTTGGCAAGGCCGGCAACGAGCGAAACGCCCACCGCGATCGTCCAAAGAATGCGTCTCATCGTTCTCTCCTCCGCCCGGGGTACGCCAGCTTAACCCGTGATGCCGATGGGCCGGGGCACGAAATCGTGGTCTCCCAGACCCAGCAGCTCCGATTTCGTGCCCTCGCCCGATCGTGAAGCAGATGACGTTCGCCCCGCCGGCGACCTGGCCCGTCGCCGACACCGGGTCGAACCCCGGGGCCTCCGTGAAGACGAAGCCCTCCTCCCTGACCGGCTCGGCGTACCTGTCCACCTCGACCAGCGGCGTGGTACCGGACTTCACGGCCGAGCCGAGCGACTTCTCGAGGATACTGGCGAGCCCGCCCGCCTGGTTGCCCGGGCTCGCGACGCCGTTGATCTGCACATCGCGTCCGCGCGCGTGCTCCTTCCACCCATCAGTCCGGTGACGAGGTAGGCTAATCTTCCGCCCGGGGCGGTGGCTCAGGCAGGGTGTTGGCGATGGCCGGGAGTTGAGCCTGGCGCGAATGGCGGCGCCACGCGCCGTCAGCGCCCTCGCTCGCAATCCACGCTCGAGGTAACGATGGATGAGAAACTGAACGGCAAGACTGTCCTGGTGGTGGACGACACTGCGATGCCACGCATGCTGGCCGCCGATATCCTTGACTCAAGCGGCGTGCGGATACTCGAAGCCGAGAGCGGGGAGCAGGCGCTTCGCATGGCGCGCGACCATCTGGTCGACGCGTTCCTGCTCGATATCATGCTGCCCGACATGAACGGAATCGAGCTGTGCCGCGCTCTCAGATTGATGGAAAGGTACAAGGGAGCGCCGATCATCTTTGTCACCGCCATGGATCAGAGGGAAATCCTGCAATGGGCGCTGGAGGCGGGCTGCGACGATTTCATTCAGAAGCCGCTGCATGCGATGGTGCTCAGAAACCGGCTTGGCAACCTGTTGCAGAAGGCGGCGTACCTCAAGCAGGTCGAACTGATGAGCCTTTCACTGCGGCGCTACCTCTCGCCCCGTACCGAGGAAATCGCCAGGGCCTTCGCGACCACCGGCTTGCTGCCGGCCCCGCGACAGCAGGAGGTCTGCGTTTTGTTCTCCGACGCGCGGGGATTCACGGAAATGAGCCAGGCAATGGAGCCGGAATCGCTGTTCGACATGCTGAGCGAGCATCTCGCGGCGCAGGTAGACCTCGTCTACAACTACGGAGGCTACATCGACAAATTTTCCGGCGATGGCATCATGGCGGTGTTCGATGGCGAGAAGATGGTGCAGCAGTGCTGTCGGTGCGCCCTCGACATCCTGGACATGTCCAGGGCCGGCGCGGCTCACAGGGGGTCGAAGGTAATCCCGCTCGGCATGGGTATGCACAAAGGTCTCGCAATGGTCGGCAATCTCGGCTCGAGAGAGCATCTCGATTACACGCTCATCGGCAAGACGGTAATCCTGGCGGCTCGTTTGTGCGGCATTGCCAGTCGTTCGATCGTCGCCTCGCAGGCCGTCTGCGACGCGGCGGCTGATTTTTCCGAGGTCGAGTTCAAATCGAAGAGGTCGGTGGAGATACGCGGCCTCGGGGAGCCGATATCCGTCTACGATCTCGCGCGGCGGGCGATGCCGGCCTGATTGCTGGCCGGATGCTGCTATCCACGTATGGGCGGTCGCCTCCTTGCATCAGCCGGTCATTTCCCGCCTGTCATTCCTTATCAGTGCGTTGCTTGAATCCGAACGCCTGGTCCGGCGTCGCGCCGCCCACGATCCTGCCGAAAACATGATCCAGAAACTCGAACAGGATTGCCTGATCGTACGGGAGATTGTCATGAAATCTCCTGTGGAAGTACTCGATCAACATCATGGATGTGAATGCATCGGCTCCACCCTTCACGCTGGTCAGGGCCGCACGCAGTTCCGCCTGCGAAATGTCTTTCGATGACAACTGAACCGTTCGGTCCACGTCCGATTTTTTCGGGTTTCCATCGCGGGTATTGTTCAGTCTGGACTCCTCTCCATGGGCGTCGCGCACTTTAGCCGGAGGGGGCAGACTACACTACGAGTGGCCGTTTAGGATGGCAAGTTCAAGCGGTCCATTTGATGTCGAGCGCCGCCCCATCGAGCAGAGACAATCGGCGCGACAACCCGTAGCTCCAACGTACCAGGGTGGCAATCAATGAGCGACACAGTCCCCCCGCGCATCGGCAAGTACCCCGTGATCCGCGAGCTCGGCCGCGGCGCCACCAGCCGGGTGTACCTCGCCGACGACCGGTTCAGAGAACTGCAGGTGGCGATCAAGGTGATGCAGCGCGACCCGGTCGCGAACGATGCGCAGCGACGCCAGTCCCAGAGCGCGTTCCTCACCGAGGCGGCGCTTGCCGGCCGGCTCCAGCACCCGCATATTGCCGCGATTCACGATGCGGTCAGCGAAGGCGACGAGAGCTATATCGTTATGGAGTACGCCGGCGGTGGCACCCTTGAAAAGTACTGCAGCTTCGACAACCTGCTTCCGCTCGAGCGCCTGGTGGAACTCGTGTTCATGGCCTGCCTCGCCCTCGGCTACGCGCAGCGTGAAGGCGT
>JBEBGK010000614.1:0-3090 GCA_040081515.1 Chthoniobacteraceae bacterium | reverse complement strand
CCGCACCAGCCCGTCACCTGCGCCCATCCTGCCTGCCGACGAATCGTCGGCGCCACATTTGCCCGCCTCCTCCCGTCGGCGGCTCCATGCATCGCTTGCCGGCCGACCGCGACCAGGAATAGAAGCATCCGATGAAATTGCTCCTCTCGCTTCTCTTCCCCGCCGCGCTGCTTGCACAGGAGGTCCGCCCCGTACCGCCTCCGGGAATCGAGGTGCCGGCCGCCGACCGCGCGGAGATCGAAGCGGGCGTGAAGAAACTCGGCGCGGAGATCGCGAAGCTGCGCGAGCCCGGCAAGACGAGCCCGTTCATCGACCGCGAACTGCCGAACGTGGAGATCTTCCTCAAATCCGCCGACTGGGCGATCCGGTACAATGAGATTTTCGACACGAAACAGATCGCCATCGCGAAGGATCACATCCTCCAAGGGCTCGACCGTGCGGCGGCGCTCACGAAAGGCGAGGCGCCATGGAACTCCGCCAGCGGACTCGTCGTGCGCGGCTACCGCTCGAAGATTGATGGCTCGGTGCAGCCGTACGGGCTGCTCCTCCCGGAGACATGGGGCAAAGCAGGCGCGAAGCCCGCACCCTTCCCGCTCCACTTCTGGTGCCACGGTCGCAACGAAAAGCTCAGTGAACTCGCGTTCATCAACGGTTCGCAGACAAAGCCCGGCGAGTTCACGCCCGAGGGCGCCATCGTCTGCTACCTCTACGGGCGCTACTGCAATGCGAACAAGTTTGCCGGCGAGACGGATCTCTTCGAGGCGCTGGAGGACATCCGCCAGCATTACAAAATCGATACGAAACGCCTCGTCGTCCGCGGCTTCAGCATGGGCGGCGCGGCTTGCTGGCAATTTGCGTTTCATCACCCCGGGATGTGGGCCGCCGCCGCACCCGGCGCGGGCTTCGCGGAGACGGAGGAATTCTTCGGCCGCACGCTCTACGCCGAGGGCGCCACTCCGCCGCCGTGGTGGGAGCGGCATTTGTGGCGTTGGTACGATGTGACCATCTGCGCGCGCAACGTCGCCGGTCTCCCGCTCGTCGCTTACTCCGGGGAACTCGACGGCCAGAAGCAGTCTGCCGACATCATGCTCCGCTACGCCGCGCAGGAGAAACGCGCCTTCACCCACATCATCGGCCCTGACACGCCGCACAAGTATCACCCCGACGCAAAGCCGGTGATCGAGAAGTTCATCGACGTCGCGCTCGCGAAGGGCCGGGACGAAATTCCGAAATCCGTGAGCTTCACCACCTACTCGCTCATCTATCCGACGCGCGCGTGGGTCACGATTCTCGGCATGGAAAAGTCATGGGCACGCGCCGACGTGGACGCGACGATCGAAAAGGACACACTCACGGTAAAGACGAAGAATGTCGCCGCGCTGCGGCTCGGACCAATTCACGGCGACCTGCCCGCAAACCCCACTCCGAACCTCGTCATCGACGGAACCAAGATCCCCTTCAACTCCGTAACCGTTCTCCGCAAGACAGGCGGCAAGTGGGAGCAAACCGATGTGAAACAACTCGCAGCAGGCAAACGCCCCGGCCTCTGCGGCCCCGTGGATCACGCATTCATGTCGCCCTTCGTCTTCGTCCGTCCCACCGGACACGCCTTCCATGACACTACCGGCACGTGGGTGCAGTCCGAGATGCCACACGCCGTCTCCGCGTGGCGCACAGTCTTCCGCGGCGACGCACCAGTGAAAGACGACACCTCCGTCACCGACGATGACATCCAGAAAAGCAACCTCGTCCTCTGGGGTGACCCGTCGTCGAACTCCGTGCTTCGGCGCATGCTCCCGCAGCTCCCGTTCAAGTGGACGCAGCAGACACTCGCCTTCCGCGGCTACGAACTGAATGCGGCCACCCACATGCCCATCCTGATTTTCCCAAACCCGCTCAACCCGCAGCGCTACGTCGTACTGAACAGCGGCCCCACCTTCCGCGAATTCGCGCTGCTCAACAACAGCGACCAGACGCCCAAGCTGCCCGACTGGGCCATCGTGGATATCCGCGTTCCCGCGGATGCGAAATGGCCGGGGCTCATCCACGACGCCGGATTCTTCGACGAGCACTGGAAGTAGCCTCGTAGCCGACGACGTGAGGCGGCGGGCCAATGTGGGACCGACAATTTGTCGGTCGGCAGGATGGGCGGAGGCGGCGGGATGGTGCGGGAGCAAGCGCCCGCCGATTCGGCAGGCGTGCCTCGATGCGAACGCCCCGGGCCGACGAATCGTCGGCCCCACATTGCCGCCCCGCCGCGTTCCCCCGTCGGCTACGCGAGTCGCACGACTCCGCTCCCGTGCTCGATGCGGCCGATCGTGCGCGCCTTGAGTTTCTTCGCGACGGATGCGGCATCCCTTTCCGCGACGACGACTGTCATGCCGATGCCCATGTTGAAGACCTGATACATCTCCGCGTGGTCCACTCCGCCCCCGCGCTCGATGTGCTGGAAAATCGCCGGCACCTTCCAACTGTCGGTCTTGATGACGGCGTCGCAGTTCTTCGGGAGCACGCGCGGGAGATTGTCCACGAGGCCACCGCCGGTGATGTGCGCGAGGCCCTTCACGACGCCGTGCGGGAGCTTCGCGAGCGCGGGCTGGTAGTTGCGGTGAACGCGCAGCAGTTCATCGGCGAGCGTGCCTGTCACGCCGGGCAGCCTGCTCGTGAGCTTGAGGCCCATCTGCTCAAAGAGAACCTTGCGCGCGAGCGTGTAGCCATTCGTGTGCAGCCCGTTGGACTCCATGCCGAGGACCACGTCGCCGGGACGGATGCGCGATCCGTCGATCAGCCTCGCCCGGTCCACGACGCCAACGATGGTGCCGGCGAGATCGTATTCGCCGGGCTGGTACATGCCGGGCATCTGCGCGGTCTCGCCGCCGACGATGGCGCAGCCCGCGGCCTTGCATGCCTTCGCGAAGCCCTTGAGCAACTGCGTGAAGACGGCGGGCTCGAGTTTTTCCGCGCCAATGTAGTCGAGAAAGAACAGCGGGCGCGCGCCGATGACGGCAATGTCATCCACGCAATGGTTCACGAGGTCCTGGCCCATCGTGTCGTGGCGGCCGGTCATGAATGCGAGCTTGAGCTTCGTGC
>JBEBGK010000613.1:0-3103 GCA_040081515.1 Chthoniobacteraceae bacterium | reverse complement strand
GCCCTCGACGCGGACAGGCGGGACGCCCGCCGCACTCCGACAGGCGGGACGCCCGTCCCACTGCCGCCGCGTCATCGCGCTCATTGGTTGGGCGATTCTCGCATCACCCACCTTCGCGGAATTGCCGGCCATCACGCTCGCCACTGTTTCGCCCGCGGGCGGACAGGGCGGCACGGAAGTCGAGGTGACGGTGACCGGCGCCGATCTCGACGAAGCCAATGCGCTGCATTTTTCTTCGCCCGGGATCACCGCGGTGCTGAAGAAGCCGAATCAATTCGCCGTGAAGATCGCGCCGGATGTGCCAGTTGGAGTCTACGACGCGCGGGTGAGCGGCAGGCTCGGTGTGTCGAACCCGCGGGCATTTGTCGTGGGCGACCTGAAGGAAGTCATCAAGTCGAAGCCGAACGACAAACTGGAGAGCGCTGCCGAACTCGCGATCCCCTCGGTGTTCAATGGTGCGACGACTGCGGCGGCCTCGGACTTCTTCAAGTTCACCGCGAAGAAGGACGAGCGCGTTCTGATCCAGTGCGCGGGTCGGGAAATCGACTCGCGACTCGCTCCCGTCATCGCCGTTCTCGATCCTGCTGGGAAGGAACTCGAATCGAACCACGGTGGCCTCCTCGATTTTTCCGCACCGCGCGACGGGCAGTTCTTCATCGCGCTGCACGACCTCACCTATGCCGGTGGTCCCGAGTACTTCTACCGGCTGACGGTCTCCAAAGGTCCGCACCTCGACTTTGTCCTCCCGCCATGTGGACAGGCTGGCGCCAAGGGGAAGTTCACACTCTACGGTCGCGGACTCCCCGGCGGCGTGCCGGCGACGATCACTGGCGCGGATCGCAGGCCCCTCGAGAAACTCGATGTGGAGATCGACCTGCCCGCCGCTGCGAACGCTCCGGGTGATCGGAATGCCAACGCCGGTTCGGCGACGGCGGATGGCTTTTCCTACCGGCTGAAGACGCCGGACGGCACCTCGAATCCCGTCTTCATCGGATTCGCCACGGCGTCGGTCGTCGCTGAGACCGAGCCGAACAACAAGCCCGCGCAGGCGCAGAAAGTTTCCGCGCCGTGCGAGATCGCCGGCCAGTTCCATCCCGCCGCGGACACCGATTGCTACACGTTCGATGCGAAGAAGGGCGACGTCTGCTGGATCGAGGTCATCTCGAATCGCGTCGGCGTCGCGAGCAGTCCGTTCGTCCTCGTGCAGCGCGATGGAGCGGACATCAAGGAACTCTACGCCTCGGATGCCGACCCGGGCGGCAAGCGCTTCACCACGCTGAGCAATGATCCCGCGTGGCGATTCGAGGTGAAGGACGACGGCACGTATCGTGTGCAAGTCCGCGACCTCTTTGGCAGCGCGCGCAGCAATCCCGCCAATACCTACCGGCTCGCCATCCGCAAGGAAGCGCCCGATTTCCGCCTCGTGGCATTCACCGAGCATCCGCCCTCGAAGAAAGACGATCGCAGCGCTGCGCCGCGCGGCGTGTGCATCCGCGGCGGACAGACCGTTGCGGTCAAAGTGATCGCATTGCGCCGGGACAATTTTGCCGGCGAGATCGAACTCGCCGCCGAAGGACTGCCTGCCGGGGTGAAGTGCACTCCTTCAAGGATCGAAGCGGGCAAAAATGAGGGACTGCTCCTTTTTACGGCAGAGGAGAAATCGGCGGCAGCAGTGAGTGCGATCCGCATCATCGGAAAAGGAAAAGCCGGGGACTCCGAACTGCGGCGTGAAGCACGAGGTGGCACGGTCTTGTGGACGGTCGCTGACTTCAACGTGGATGCCGTCCGGTCGCGACTCACTGGCGATTTCATGCTTGCGGTGAACGGCGCCGAACCCGCGCCAGTCAGCATCGCTCCGGTGGAGGAAAAGATCTGGGAGGTGCCTGCCGGCGGCAAGATTGAGATCCCGCTCCGCATTGCACGAAGCGGCGAGTTCAACGAGGCGCTCAAATTGAAGGCAGCCGGAATCGCGGCCATCGACGCGCTCAAGGAAATCGACGTTGCCGCCAAGGTGACCTCGGCAACCGCGACCATCGACCTCAAGACCGTGAAACTCCCCGCGGGCAGCCACACGATTTATCTCTCGACCCAGACGAAGGGAAAATACGCAAAGAAGGACAACACGATCACCGTGTATTCCGCGCCCATCCGCATCGCAGTGAAATGAAGCCGCTCCTCCTGCTCGCATTCGCCCCTCTCGCATTCGGTGCGCCACTCCCGATCGCGCCGCTCGACCGCTCGACTCCGGTGGATTTCGAGCAGGAAGTCGCCCCTTTCCTGCAGGACAACTGTTTCTCCTGCCACTGCAAGACCACGACGAAGGGCGGTCTGAATCTCGAAACTCCGGAGCTGATGCTCAAGGGCGGCGACACCGGGCCGGGGCTGAAGCCCGGCAATGCTGCCGATAGTCTCGTGCTCCAGGCCGCAACGCATCTGGACGACGACTTGAAGATGCCGCCGCGCGACAACAAGGCGAAGGCGAAGAATCTCACGCCGGTGCAGCTTGCATTGCTGAAGCTGTGGATCGACCAAGGCGCGAAGCCGTCGCCAAAGCGCGAGAAGGTCATCGCATGGCAGCCGTTGCCGCAGAATCTCGGCGCGATCTTCGCGGTCGCGGTCACGCCGGATGGTCAGTTCGCCGCATGCGGACGCGCGAACCAGATTGGCTTTTATCACCTGCCCTCCGGACGCCTGCTTTCGAGCGAGGTGGCGCATCGCGATCAGGTGAATGCACTCGCGGCAAGTCCGGACGGCACGTTGATCGCCTCCGGCGGCTATCGCGAGGTGAAGCTGTGGCGTCGGGTCGTCGAGGGCGGTCGGCCTGCCAAGTCGCTCGCTGCGCCGTCCGATGCTTCGGCCCGCGTGGATGGCAAATCACTGGTGCTCCGCGATGCCGCCGGGAAGCAAATCGCGCAGGTGGAGCACGGCGAAGGAATCGTCGCGTTTGCCGTGCGTGGAGACAGAAAAGCCTTCGCCACCGCCGGCGGCAACTTTGCAAAGCTGTGGAGCGCCGACGGCAAACTGATCGCCGAGTTGCGCGGGAATCGCGAAACGCGGGAACACGTCGAGGCGTGCGACAGGGCGCTGCAAGTTGCAGCGCGGG
>JBEBGK010000612.1:0-3104 GCA_040081515.1 Chthoniobacteraceae bacterium | reverse complement strand
CTCCGGCTGCCAGTGGAGCGCGTACCACTGCCCGCCGAGATACATCCGGATGTCGCCCGGTTTCGCCGGCTGTGGCGAACTGCCCGGAGTGAGCGTGAATGCGTTCGCGGTCGCCTCGAGAAATTGCGCGGGTGTGAGGCCGTTGAGATCCTTCACCGTGCGGTTGTAGGGAAGGATCCGGAGCTGGCTCGCGGGGAAGAGCACACAGAGGAACCAGTCCGAGTCCGCGGTGGATTCTCCTTTCGCCCGCAGCTCGAGGCCGACGCGCGCCGCGCTCGCGGTGCGATGGTGGCCGTCCGCCACGTATGCGCCGGGCAGCGCGGCGAATTCCGAGACGAGCCTGTCGATCACCGTGCGGTCGGTGATGCGCCAGGCGGTGTGGCGGATGCCATCGGGTGCGGTGAAGTCGCACGCAGGCGCAGCCGCCGTTTCCTTTGCGACGATGGCATCGATGCCCGTCCGGTCGCGGTACGTGAGAAAAACGGGACCGGTGTCGGCGCGAAGCGTGCCGATCAGCCGCGTGCGGTCGTCTTCCTTGTCCTGCCGGGTCCGCTCGTGCTTCTTGATGATGTCCTTCGCGAGCGGATTCGCCACGCGCTCGTGGACGTAATCATCGACGTGGCAGACGGTGGCGAGGCCCGTCTGGACGTGGGAGCCCATCTGCTGGCGGTAGAGGTAAATCGTGGGTGCCGGCTCGCGGCGCAGGGCGCCGACTTGCTGGAGGCGCTCGAAATTGCGTTTCGCCCGCGCATACACCTCGTCCGAATACGGATTCGTGTCGGGGGGCAGTTCCAGTTCTGCGCGATCGACGCGCAGCAGCGAGTTGGGCCTGCCCTCGGCAAGCGCGCGCGCCTCCTCGGTATTGAGCACGTCGTACGGGACGCACGCCACGTCGGCGACTTGAGCGGGATCGGGGACAAGCCCCTGGAAAGCACGGATGCGAAGCATTGGGCCGCGCGTGTTAGCGGGCCGGCTCCGCGGGCGCAAGCCGCGTCAGCGGGCGAGCGCCTTCACTTGCCCTTCCGGATCTTCTCCTTCTTCTTCTCCAGATCCTCGTCGAGGCGCCGGAGTTCACGGCTGAGCTGTTGATTCAACTGCTCGATCGCCTGGTAGTCCGCACCCGCCTCCGCCTTTGCGAGCTCACCGCGCAGGAAGAGTTCCTTCTCCGCCTTCTTCGCCTTGAAAAGGGATTCCTGCTCCGTGATCTGCGCCTTCTGTTCTTCGGTCAGCTTGGCGGTGGGGGACTGCTTTTCCAGCCGTTCCATGGCGAGTTCGTAGGCGCTTTTCATGGGAGCATGATTGCCCGTTGCTTTCGCAACGCAAGTTCCTATCGTCCGCCGCCCGTGATTCGCCTCATCAGTACTGATTTCGATGGCACGCTCGTTGACCACGACAAGCGGCCCGCCGTGGTGCCCGAGATGTTCCTCGCCCTGCGCGAACTGCGCGAGCGCGGCGTGCAGTGGGCGGTGAACACGGGCCGCACGCTGGGGCACCTTGAGGAAGGGCTCACGACCGAATATGGATTTCCCGTCGGGCCGGACTTCGCGGTCGTCGAGGAGCGCGACATTTACCGGCGCGGCGAGGATGGAAAATGGGAGCCGTTCGGCGACTGGAACGCGCGCGGCGAGGCGGACCACGCGGAACTTTTCCGGATCGCCGGTCCGCTGCTCGGCGAGGTGCTCGCATTCCTCGAGCGTTTCCAGGGCGTGCAGACACTGTTCGACAAGGGCCGCTTCATCGGCGCGATCACCGCGACCGCCGACGACATGGACCGGCTGTGCCGCTTCCTCGACGAGATCCGCAGACGGCTGCCCGTGTTCAGTTACCAGCGAAATACGATCTACATTCGCTTCTGCCACGAGGCCTACAGCAAGGGCACCGCGCTCGGTGAACTCGCCCGCATGCTCGACGTCGGCCGGGAGCACGTCTTCGCCGCGGGGGATCACCATAACGATCTGGCGATGCTCGACGGACGGTTCGCGCGCTGGGTCGCCTGCCCCTCGAACTCGTGCGAGGAAGTGAAGCTCACCGTGCAGACCGCCGGTGGCTACCTCGCGCAGGGCGTGGCAAGCGCGGGCGTCGTCGAGGCGCTGCGCCACTTCGGCATCTGGCACGGCAAGGCCGCTCCGGTATAGGGGTCCCGGTCGGCTGGTAGCGGCGCTTTGAGAGGCGCGGCTTCCGCCTAGAGGAAAAGTGAGCCTTGCCGCTGCGCGCGCGGAGGGATAAAGACCCCGCTCTTCCAAACACACCTCCAACCCATGGGCAAAATCTACAACAACATCATCGAGACCGTCGGCCGCACGCCGCTGGTGAAACTCAACCGCATCCCGACTGCCGAGGGCGTGGATCCCGGCACGGTCATCGCGCTCAAGTGCGAATTCTTTAATCCGCTCGGCTCGGTGAAGGATCGAATCGGCGCCGCGATGATCGACGACGCGGAAAAGCGCGGGCTCATCAACAAGGACTCCGTGATCATCGAGCCCACGAGCGGCAACACCGGCATCGCGCTGGCATTCGTCTGCGCGGCGAAGGGCTACCAGCTCATCCTCACCATGCCCGAGACGATGTCGCTCGAGCGGCGCACGCTGCTGGCGATGCTCGGTGCGAAGCTCGTGCTCACGCCCGGCACCGAGGGAATGAAGGGCGCCATCGCGCGCGCCGAGGCACTCGTGAAGGAGACGCCGCACGCGTGGATGCCCCAGCAGTTTAACAACGCGGCGAACCCGGCCATTCACTCGAAGACGACCGCCGAGGAGCTATGGGCGGATTCGGACGGGAAGATCGATATTTTCGTCTCTGCGGTCGGCACGGGTGGCACCATTACGGGCGTCACCGAAGTATTGAAGCCGCGCAAGGCGTCGTTCACCGCCATCGCCGTCGAGCCCGCGGATTCGCCGGTCATTTCGCAGACGCTCGCAGGCGAGCCTGTGAAGCCCGGCCCTCACAAGATTCAGGGCACCGGTGCCGGTTTCATTCCGAACAATTTGCACCTCAAGAACCCGAAGACGGGTGAGGCGCAGATCGTCGAGTGCATCAAGGTGAGCAACGATGACTCGTTCGCCATGGCGCGCCGCCTGGCGAAGGAGGAGGGCATCCTGGCCGGC
>JBEBGK010000611.1:0-3111 GCA_040081515.1 Chthoniobacteraceae bacterium | reverse complement strand
GATTCTCACGACTTTCAACGAGGCCGACATGTCGGCGGTGATGACGCTTCGCAAGTCGATGGGCGAGGACTTCCAGAAGCAGCACGGCATCAAGCTCGGGTTCATGTCGTTCTTCATCAAGGCCGTCGTCGCCGCGCTGAAGGCGGTGCCGCAGATCAACGTCCGCGTCGAGGGCGAGGACCTTGTGCAGAATCATTTCCATGACATCGGCGTCGCCGTCGGCACCGAGCGTGGGCTCGTCGTCCCCGTCATCCGCGATGCGGACAAAAAATCATTCGCCGACATCGAGCGCGATCTCGTGGCGTTTGCGGTGAAGGCGCGGGACGGCAAGATCAGCGTCGAGGATCTCTCCGGCGGTGTGTTCACCATCAGCAACGGCGGCATCTACGGCAGCCTGCTCAGCACGCCGATCCTCAATCCCCCGCAGAGCGGCATCCTCGGCATGCACAAGATCCAGGAGCGCCCGGTGGTCGTGGACGGGCAGGTCGTGGCGCGTCCGATGATGTATCTGGCGATGAGCTACGATCACCGCGTGGTGGACGGCAAGGAGGCCGTGACTTTCCTCGTGCGGCTGAAGGAAAGCATCGAGCAACCCTCGCGTCTGCTGCTGGAGCTTTAGTCGGCGCCGGCGCGATGCCTGATCCCGCACGTCTCTCCGCCGCGCTCGAAAGGGCGACGGCGGCGTTGCTCGCGGAAATGGGGCCGGACGGGCATTGGACCGGGGAGCTTTCCAGCAGCGCGCTCTCGACGGCCACGGCAGTCACGGCGCTCACGGTTGTCGATCGGGAAAAATACGCGGCACTGATTCGCGGCGGCCTGCGCTGGCTCGCGGAGCATGTGAACGCCGACGGCGGCTGGGGGGACACGACGGAGAGCAAAAGCAACATCAGCACGACCGCGCTCTGCTGGGCCGCATTCGGCGCGGCGCAGGCGGATGCGGATTTCCGTGGCGTGACGGACGGCGCCGTCCGCTGGATCGATGCGGCGTGCGCCGGAGCGGACATCGCCACGGCGATCGCGCGGCGATACGGAAAGGATCGCACCTTTTCCGTGCCGATCCTCATGACGCTCGCGCTCGGCGGGCGGCTCGGCGCGGACGGTTGGCGCCGGGTGCCGAAGCTGCCGTTCGAACTCGCCGCCCTCTCGCACAAGTTCTGGGGCGCCCTGCGATTGCCGGTGGTGAGCTACGCGCTGCCGGCCCTCATCGCGATCGGGCAGGCCATCCATCACCACGCGCCGACGCGGAATCCGATCACGCGCCTGCTGCGCGCGCTTTCGCGGGAAAAAACCCTGCGCACGCTGGAGACGTTGCAGCCGTCGAACGGCGGGTTTCTCGAGGCCACGCCTCTGACTTCCTTCGTCACGATGAGCCTCGCGTCGATGGGACTCGCGGGAAGCGTGGTGGCTCGGAAAGGCGCGGCCTTTCTCACCGCATCAGTCCGCCCGGACGGGAGCTGGCCGATCGACACGAACCTCGCGACGTGGACGACGACGCTCGCGATCAAGGCGCTCTCGCACCAGCCCGGCGCGTTTTCGCCGGAGCAACGGATCGCGCTGCGCGGCTGGCTGCTTGGCCAGCAGTGGCGCGAGGAGCATCCCTACACGCACGCCGCGCCCGGCGGCTGGGCGTGGACGGATCTGCCCGGCGGAGTGCCGGACGCGGATGACACACCGGGCGCGCTGCTCGCGCTGCTGCAGCTCGGGGCCGTGGATGAAACGACCCGCGCCGCGGGGCTCGCCGGGGTGCGCTGGCTGATCGATCTTCAGAACCGCGACGGGGGAATCCCCACGTTTTGCCGCGGATGGGGCGCGCTGCCATTCGATCGCAGCTCGCAGGATCTCACAGCGCACGCGCTGCTCGCGTGGGCCGCATGGCGCGGGCACCTGGCGGATGTTTCCGTCAGGATCGACATGGCGATCGAAAAGGGAATGGGCTTCCTGCGAAAGAGCCAGCGCAGCGACGGTTCGTGGGTGCCGCTGTGGTTTGGAAACGAGCATGCGGCCGACGAGGAAAATCCGCTCCATGGAACGGCGCATGTGGCCGCCGCGCTGCGAACGATTCACGCCGCGGGGATCACCGACGATGACGCGGGCGAGATGGCTGGACGCGGCGAGGCGTGGATCGCATCCGCGCAGAACGAAGACGGGGGATGGGGCGGCGTGCGCGGAGCGCCCTCGACGACCGAGGAAACCGCGCTTGCCGTCGCGGCGCTTGCCGGCACTTCGCACACTGCCAGTGTGGAGCGCGGCGTGACGTGGCTCGTCGAGCGGGTGGAGTCGGGCGCGTGGCGTGGACCCGCGCCGATTGGCTTTTATTTCGCGAAGCTGTGGTACTCCGAGCGGCTGTATCCGCTGATCTGGACGGTTGCCGCGCTGGGCCGCGTGCAACGGCCGGCGCTATAGCAGCGCGCTGTCGTCGCGTTTCTCCAGCTTCATCACCTGCTTTTTCACCACCTCCACATTCTTGGTGATCTCGAAGAGCGCCTTCACGATTTCCGCCTTTGTCGCGTCATCGCCGAGCGCATTGAGCAGCGGGTGAATCTTCGTCACCGCGGCGGCGGCGGAGTTGCAGTGCTCGCGGATCTGGGTGCTGGCGGTGGCTCGGTCCATGCCGTGATCGTGCAGGCGCCGGGCTCGACGGCAAGCCCTGAGCGGATAGCCTGCGGCGATGCGTGTGATCGTCACCTGCGGGCCGAGCTACGAACCGATCGACCGGGTCCGGCGGCTCACGAATTTCTCCACCGGCGAACTCGGCCTGATGCTGGCTGCGGAACTGTCGCGCGCGGGGCACGAGGTGACGTGTCTGCGGGGCGAAGGCGCTGTCTCGCACGTGGATGCCGGCGGCGCGGAGGTGATCCCTTTTTCCACGAATGACGATCTCCTGCGGCGGTTGCAGGCGATTGCGGAGCCGGAAAAGACCGGCGCCGTTTTCCATACGGCCGCGTTGTGCGATTACCGAGTGACCGGCGCGGACGGTGCGGAAATCGTCCGCGCAAAGCTGCCGTCGCGCGCCGGTGCGCTGACGCTGACGCTCGAGCCCGCGACGAAACTGCTGCCGCGCCTCCGGGGAGTTTTTCCGGCCGCCCGCATCGTGGGATGGAAGTATGAACT
>JBEBGK010000610.1:0-3117 GCA_040081515.1 Chthoniobacteraceae bacterium | reverse complement strand
CGTCCGCACCCCGGCCTTCCAATGCGAGGAGGAAGAACTCTTCGAGGCCCTCGTCCTCGGCACCCGCGACTATCTTTCCAAGTGCGGCTTCAAGACCGCCGTGCTCGGTCTCAGCGGCGGCATCGACAGCGCCGTCACCGCCGTCATCGGCGCCCATGCGCTCGGGCCGGAGAACGTCCTCGGCGTCACCATGCCCACCCGATACTCGAGCGAAGGAAGCGTCTCCGATTCGCTGAAGCTCGCCTCCGCCCTGGGCATCCAGTGCCTCACCATCCCCATCGAGAAATCATTCGCCGCCTTCAAGGAACAGATGACTCCGTTCTTCCAAGGTCGCCCCGAGGATGTGACCGAGGAGAACATGCAGCCGCGTCTGCGCGGCATGACGCTCATGGCGCTCAGCAACAAATTCGGCCACATCCTCCTCACCACGGGCAACAAGAGCGAACTCGCCGTCGGCTACTGCACGCTCTACGGCGACATGTGTGGCGGCCTTGCGGTGATCAGCGACGTGCCGAAGATGATGATCTACCGCCTCGCCCGCTGGCTCAACCGCGACCGCGAGATCATCCCCGCGGCCACCATCGAGAAACCCCCAAGCGCCGAACTGCGCCCGAACCAGCGTGATCAGGACACCCTCCCGCCCTATGAAATCCTGGACCCGATCCTCGAAATGCTCATCGAGGATCACCTGGGCGTGGATGAGATCACCGCCAGGGGCTTCGACCGCGCCACCGTCCAATGGGTCGTCCGGCGCGTCGCGCAGAACGAACACAAACGCGCGCAAGCCGTGCCGGGATTGAAAGTGACGAGCAAGGCGTTCGGTGCCGGGAGAAAGATGCCCGTCGCCCAGCGATTCCCGGAGTAGGCGCCGCTCGCACCGCCACGCGATTTTCTTGCTGAACTCCCGCCCCGAAATACGGCTTACTGGCCGGATGCACCTGCAGAGTTACCTCACCGCCCGGACCAAGCTCGTCGATCGCGCCCTCGACCGATACCTTCCCGCCGAATCTGCAAAGCCCGGCACCATCCACAAGGCGATGCGCTATTCGATCTTCGCCGGAGGAAAGCGGCTGCGCCCCGTGCTCACCCTGGCCGCCGCCGAGGCGTGCGGCGGAAAGATTCCCGCGGCAATGCCCGCGGCGTGCGCCGTCGAGTGCATCCACACCTACTCGCTCATCCACGACGACCTCCCTTGCATGGACGACGACGATCTCCGCCGCGGCCGCCCGACCAGCCACAAAGTCTTCGGCGAAGGGATCGCCGTCCTTGCGGGCGACGCCCTGCTCACCGTGGCGTTCGAGATTCTCGCAAAGGCGAAGCCCGCGCGCCGTTACCCCATCGCCGAGCAGATCGCCGATCTCGCCGTCGCCTCGGGCAGCCGATGGCTCGTCGGCGGCCAGGTCGCCGATCTCGAGGGCGAAGGGCGCAAGCTCGACGGCGACGACCTCAAATACATCCACCGCTGCAAGACCGCCGCCCTGCTGACCGCCAGCATCCGGCTCGGTGCGATGAGCGCGAATGCCACGCCGGCACAGCTCCGCTCGCTCACCACCTTCGGCCAGAGTGTCGGCCTCGCCTTTCAGGTCATCGACGACATCCTCGATGTGACCCAATCCACCGAGAAACTCGGCAAGAGCGCCGGCAAGGACATCACCTCGCAAAAGGCCACCTACCCCGCCGTCTTCGGCATGGAAAAAAGTCGCGCCGAAGCGCGGCGCCTCACGCGGGCCGCGCATGCCGCGCTGAAGGAATTTCGCACCAAGGGCGACACCCTCCGCGCCCTCGCCGATCACCTGCTCGAGCGCGAATATTGACGCCCATTCACATCGTCTCGAGCCGTAGGTTCGGGTCGATGTCCTCCGTCAGTGCGCCCGGCTTCCCGGCCGCCATCCGGAGCACGGCCACATAGCCGATCATCGCGGCGTTGTCCGTGCAGAGCGACGGTTCCGCGAGGAGCAACTCCAGCCCTTCGCTCGCGCATTTCGACGCGAGTTTCTCCCGCAGCCTCGTATTGCAGCTCACGCCGCCGCTCACCGCCACCACCCGGCGTCCGGTCGCCCTCAAGGCGCGCACCGTCTTTTCCACCAGCACATCCACGACCGCCTCCTGGAAGGACGCGCACACATCCGCCACCGGGATGTCGTCGAGTTTCTGAAGGAGATACCGCACGCTCGTTTTCAGCCCGCTGAAACTGAAGGCGAAGTCCCCGGACGAAAGCATCGAGCGCGGGAAATCGAACCGCGTCGCGTCACCCGCGGCGGCGAGTCGGTTCACGTTCGGTCCGCCGGGATACGGCAACCCGAGCAGCTTGCCGACCTTGTCGAAGGCCTCGCCAGCCGCGTCATCCTGCGTCTTTCCGAGCAGCTGGTAATCGCCGACGCCACGCACTTCCACGAGGAGCGTGTGCCCGCCGCTCACAACGAGACCGACCGCCGGGCGGACTCCCCCCCGCCCGAAAAACGGCGACAGCAAGTGCGCCTCGATGTGGTTCACGGCGACGAAAGGACGCCGGAAGCCGATCGCCAGCCCCTTCGCTGCGGAGAGTCCGATCATCAGCGACGTGGCGAGTCCCGGACCGCGGGTCGCGCAGAACACCTCGACGTCCCCGAGTCCCACACCCGCCGTCGCGAGCGCCGCGTCGATCACGGGCTGCAACATCCGGAGGTGATTCCTCGACGCGACCTCCGGCACGACGCCGCCGTAACGCGCGTGAATCGCAATCTGCGAAGCGACCTCGCTCGCGAGCAACGTCTCGCCGCGGAGGATCGCCACCGCCGTCTCATCGCAGGAGGTCTCGATCGCGAGGACGATCACTCAGGCTGCCGGCCTCCGGTGCGCTGCGCGAAGACGAGGACGCCCTTGAGCGCATCCGCCGCACGCTCAAGCTGCGTGTCGCGGAAGTTCGCGAGATCCTTCTTCCGCTGCTCGTCCGTGAGATCCTCGCGCCGCTGCAGGATGAGCCCGCGCTCCTGCTCCGGCGTCATGGTCGCCACGATCGTCGGCGACACCCCGTGCTCGTGGATCACCTGATGGCCGGGCGTGTAGTACTTCGCGGTTGTCAGCCTGAGGGCCGAACCGTCGGGGAGCTGCATCACGCTCTGAACGCTGCCTTTTCCA
>JBEBGK010000609.1:0-3122 GCA_040081515.1 Chthoniobacteraceae bacterium | reverse complement strand
CTCGCGCGCAGTCTTCGATTCGCCGAGGAGCGCGGGGAGGACGTTCACGCTGTCGCGGCAGCCGCCGTCGGGGATTTTCACACCGGTGATTGCGGCGAAGGTCGCGGGCATGTCGAGGTGCGCGATGAGCGCGGCGCTCTCCGTGCCGGGTTTGATCTTGCCGGGCCAGCGCGCGATGAACGGGACGCGGTGGCCGCCTTCGAGCACGTTGGCCTTGCGGCCGTTGAGCGGCGCGTTGGGGTTGTAATCTAAGCAGCCGACGTCCTCGTATCCGTCGTCCATCACGCCGCCATTGTCGCTCGTGAAGATGAATAGTGTCTTTTCCGTGAGCTTCAGTTCATCGAGCTTCGCCATCACTTTTCCGACGGCGTCGTCGAACTCGTGGATCGCATCGCCGCGCGTGCCGACCGTGCTCGTCCCTTTGAATCGCGGATGCGGCACCCGGGGCACGTGGATATTGTGCGTGGCGTAGAAAAGGAAGAATGGCGCGTCCTTGCCCTCCTCGATGAACTTCACCGCCTTGCCCGCGAAGATGTCGCTCATGTCCTCGTCCTTCCATCGCGCCGCGTTGCCGCCAGTCATCCAGCCGATGCGGCCCACGCCGTTCACGATCGTCATGTCGTGGCCGTGCGTGTGCTTGAGCTTCAATAGTTCGGGATTCTCCGCACCCGTCGGCTCGGTGCCGATTTTGGCCTTGTAGCTCACGATGATGGGATCTTTTGGGTCGAGCCCGACGACACGGTGGCCGTCCACATACACCGTCGGAACACGGTCACCCGTCGCGGCCATGATGAACGACGAGTCGAAGCCGATCTCCATCGGGCCGGGCTTGATGTCCGCGTTCCAATCCGGCCCGCCCTCGGGCCCGAGCCCGATGTGCCATTTTCCCACGATGCCGGTGCGATAGCCCGCCTGCTTCATGACAGACGCGACCGTGGGCGTGCCCGGCGTGATGCTTAGCGGCGCATCCCCCGGCGCGATGGTCGATCCCGGCTGCTGCCGCCACGAATACACGCCCGTGAGAAATGCGCGACGCGTGGGCGTGCAGGTGGAAGCCGGCGAATGCGCATCCATGAAGCGGCAGCCCTGCGCGGCGAGCCGGTCAAGGTTCGGAGTCTTCGCGTGCTTTGCGCCGTAGCACGAGAGATCCGCATAGCCGATGTCGTCGGCGAGAAGGAAGATGACGTTTGGCTTGTCGGCGGAATGCGCGGCGGCGGCGGCGAGGAGGAATGCGGCGAGGAAGTGGAGGGGTTTCATGAAAAGGATCCTGTTTCCGAACCTGTAGGCAGATCGGGCGAGATTGTCAGCGACGGAGAGCCGATACTCAAAGGTGGCCGCCGACGTGAGGAGGCGGGCTGAACTGTGCTCTCACGCCGCTTTTCCCAAGGTCAAGATTGCCCGCCTCCTCACGTCGTCGGCTACAGATTACTTCGCGGCCTTCTTCCTTCCGGCGCGCGGGCTTTCGAAAATGGGCGCGATCAGCTCGGCGTTCCACGCTTCGTGGCCCTTGCGCAGTTGCTCGACAAGGTCAGGCTTCTCGGCCGCGAGGTCCTTCGCTTCGGCGATGTCGGCATCGAGATCGTAGAGTTGCTCCGCGCCTGCGCCGAGATGCACGAGCTTGTATGGCCCTTTGCGGACGGACCATGTCGCGCCGCCGCCGGTGCGCCAGTGCAGCCAGTCGTGTAGCGGCGTCTTCACCTCGCCGAGCAGGTGCGGGAGGATGTTGACGCTGTCCATCTTCCGATCCGGCGGAGTCTGCGCGCCCGCGAGCGCAGCGGCGGTGGCGAAGACATCGAGCGAACTCACCGGCTGCGCATACACCGCGCCCTCGGGCAGATGCCCGCGCCATTGCACGGCGAAGGGCACGCGGATGCCGCCCTCGAGGACTGAGCCCTTGTGACCGCGCAATGGCGCGTTGTCCGTCGGCGCGACATTGGGCGGCGGGCCGCCGTTGTCGCTGAAGAACCAGATCATCGTGTCCTTCTCGATGCCGGCGTCCTTCACCGCCGCGAGCACCTGGCCGATGCCGTCGTCCATCGCGCTCGTCATCGCCGCGTAGGTGCGGCGGCGCTCGTCGGTGATCTTGGAGAATCGCGAGAGGTATTTTTCCGGAGCCTGCAGCGGCGTGTGCACGGCGTTGTAGGCGAGGTAGAGGAAAAATGGTGCGGCTTTGTGCCGCGTGACGAATGCCGCGGCCTCGCGCGAAAGTTCGTCAGTCATGTATTCCTTTACCTCCACCGGCTCCTGGTTGCGCACCACGGGGATGTTGTATTCGACGCCACCCTTCATGCCGGGCAGGTAATTGTGCCCGCCGCCGAGGAAGCCGAAGTATTCAGTGAAGCCGCGCGCATTCGGATGAAACTGCGGATGTGCGCCGAGATGCCACTTCCCCACCGCACCGGTGACGTAGCCCGCCTTTTGCAACACCTGCGGCAGCGTGATCTGATCGACCGGCAGGCCGATCTTCGGATCCTCCGGCAGCCACGCGGGATTGTTCTCGTGGCCGAAGCGGTGCTGGTAGCGGCCGGTCATGAAGCCCGCGCGCGTCGGGCTGCAAAACGGATGCGACACGTAGCCATTTGTGCAGCGCACGCCGTGCTTCGCGAGCGAATCAATGTGCGGCGTCGGGATGTCCTTGCAGCCATTGAAGCCGACATCCGCATAGCCGAGATCGTCGGCGCTGATGACGATGATGTTCGGACGACGCGCATTTTCCGCAAGTGAGAGCGAGGAAAGTGCGAACGCGGAGAGGAGCAGGAGGCATTTCATAAAGCGGGAGATGGCGCGAAAGCTTGTAGCCGACGACGTAAGGAGGCGGGCTGATCTGCGACTGTCAATCGCGGTGCACCGATGAGCAAAGTGCCCGCCTCCTTACGTCGTCGGCTACGAATGGGGGTTGGCCGCGCGTTTACTTCCAGTCATCGGTACGGAATGGCGACGCGGGGAGGCCCGCGCCATTGGTAAGATTGCACTCGGGCCAATCCTGCCACGCGTAACGCACGGCGACGGGTTTCGCGACTTCGGGGCTGCAGACGATCACCTTGTCGCCCTCGATTTGCGTGGCCGCCTTCTTCCACTGCTTGTCTTCGCCTGCGATCATGAAGCCCTGTCTCTTATACACA
>JBEBGK010000608.1:0-3122 GCA_040081515.1 Chthoniobacteraceae bacterium | reverse complement strand
CATGAACCCGACGACCATGCGTGCGGGAATGCTGAGGCTGCGCGTGAGCGCGACCCCCAGGTGCGCGAAGTCCCGGCAGACGCCGGCTCTCGATTTGGCCGTGTCCACGGCGGAGGTGTGCGCGTTGCTCGCCCCATGGACGTACTTCATTTCATCGCGCAGCCATTGCTCGATGGCCGCGACCTGCGAGTACCCCGCCGGGCGTTGGCCGACAATCGAAGTGGCGAGATCATGCAGCATGTCCGACTGGCAGTAACGGCTCGGCAACAGGAACTGGAGAGCGCCTTGGGGAAGCTCATGCACAGGAACGAATCCCGCGTAGGGATCCACATCGATCGTATCCGCCGTGTGCGCGCGGCAACTGCAATGCACGTCGAATCGCCCGCTGGGAATGAGCACGCGCTGGCAGAGGTTCCCGAAGCCGTCGGTGAACTCCACCACGGGTGCGTGCGGCTGGAAGGCATATTCTTCGCGCGTAATCCACTGCGCGTAGCCGCTGCGCGGGCGCAACATCATGATCGCAGGCACGGGAGCCGTCGCGGTGAAGGAAATGTGGCAGGTGGCGTCGAGAATCATAGCTCTGCCTCGATATTCGCATGGCGGAGGGCGGATGTCGGCATCGATCATCGAATTTTCCACGCCACTTTACGAGTCGCTGCCGCCACTGTGCCGCACGAATGTCAATCGGCTGGATCCGGCTGCTCACGTGGTACGCCGGGAATTTGAAAGTGCGATTCAGCACGCCGGCGAGACGCTCAAAAACCCGGCACACTCCGCAGCCCTTTCGCAATCCACCTCAGGGCGGAGAGATCGGCACGACCACGGAGGTATCGACACGCGATGTAGTCATGCACCCACTTGGAGACCCACGCATTCACGTTCAGCAAATGGGCCAAGGAAGGCGCTCTTTTGAACAATCCTCGTGTAGTCCCCGAATGCCGTGAAATTAAACTGTGAAAAGAAGAGATAGAAAAAACATCCCAAAACCCCAACGAAAGGAAAAATATGTCACTCGGAACCATCTTACTCATTGTCCTCATTCTGATCTTAATCGGCGCCATCCCCACGTGGCCCCACAGCAGAAACTGGGGGTATTATCCCAGCGGCGGATTGGGCTTGGTGCTGGTCATTGTGATCATTTTGATTCTGTTGGGCAAACTCTGAACGAGGCCGGTAAAAGGCATGGATTGCACCGTTGGCGCCTCCTCCGACGACGGAAGCATACCCCGCGTGCAAGGCCGACGCTTCTACTGAAACACTCAAACCAAAAATCCCGATGACCAAACTCGAACTCAAAGGCTCCTGGAAGGAAGTGAAGGGCAAGCTGAAGCAAAAGTATGCCCACCTGACTGATGACGACCTCCTGTATGTTGAAGGCAAGTATGATGAACTGCTTGGCCGTCTCCAGAAAGCGCTCGGTCGCACGAAGGAGGCAATTCATGACGAGATTGCCTCGCTTTAATTCACATGGAATGCTGCCGTCTCAACGGTTCTCCTTTCTGGATGCCGCGTAAGACATTCACAGCAAACGAACACAACGTTTCCGCAGGCACCCCGCGGATTCTCGACCTTTGCGGCTGATTCCAAATCCTCCACACCATCAAATAGCCCCCATGAAACTCCATCACCTCCTCATTGCCGCTGCGATGCTCCTCGCCCTGCCCGCTTGCGACCGCAAGTCCACAACGACGCCCGATTCATCGGTGACATTCGGCAAGCTGGTCATTGCCGCAAACGTGGATGCCAATAACGCTCCCACCGCGCTCGCCGACACGTTTTCACCAAGCCAGAAAACCATCTTCGTCGTCGCCGAGGCGAAACAGGTTGCCCCCGGCACCCGGATCGCCGCAAGTTGGACGCGTGATGGCACGCCGGTGGAGGTCTCCAATGAAGTCGTCGCCACACAGGGCTATTACAATACCAATATTGAATTTCACCTGAATGCCGGCACCGATGGATTTGCTCCTGGCAGCTACAAGGTGCAACTCATTATCAACGGCACTCCCGGGCCATCGGCAAACTACACAGTCAAGTAAACGTCAAAAAACCGACAAAACTTATGAAACATTATTTCCGTTTTGCGGTCTGCGCCGCGTTGCTCATCGCTTTCAGCGGCTGCGCTACCACTGAAGGCCCTTCCTCGGGCGGCTCCATCGCACCCAGCGAGAGCTCACGCAGATCGATAGGGGCAAATCGCTAAGTTGCCGCTCAGATTCGGCAGCGATGGATCGTGCAGCTCGACGAAAATCTGGCGACGAGACCTCGCACCCGAAGATCGCCGTCACACCGAGGGCCGCACAGGAGATGGTGCGGTTGCCTTTCTGCTTCTTGATGCGCTGCGGTCGGTAAGCGCGCATTCCCGGCTTGGGCGCCTGAGCAAGGCATTCATCCAAATACATCATGAAAAACAAACTCATCCTCGGCATCGCGCTTGTTGTCATCGGCGCAGCCATTCTCGCATACGGGCATTTCAGCTATCGGACGCGCGAGACGGTTCTCGAAGTCGGCCCGATCAAGGCGACGGCGGAGACAACGAAAACCGTGCCGCTCCCGGCGCTCCTCGGCTGGGTATTGGTCGGTGGCGGCGTGGTCGTGATCGCTTTGTCGGCACGCTCGAAAACATAGGCGAGCCGCCAGGTCCATGAATCTCCTCCCGGTGCGACCGAAGCCGCCAGGCGCAAGGGCCGCACCGCGCGCTTCCCGGTCCGCGTCGTGACGCGGACACTCCTGTCCGCGCTCCCCGGCGACGCCTCCGACCCGCGGGCACGATTGCCCGCGCTACGCCCAACCGCACCGCTTCACGGAAAACGGCCCCGAAGTCATCAAGCTCGCCGCCCTCGCCGGACGCCATTCGCGCTTTTCTCTCCGTGCGTCCTCGCTAATCTGTCCCCGCCCATGGAGAAAATCTTTGCCGTCATCAAACAGATGGAAGCCGATGGCGTCATTGGCCGATACGCGATCGGCGGTGCCGTCGGTTCGATCTTTTGGCTGGAGCCCATCACCACGAAGGACATTGATGTTTTCGTTGTGCTCCCCAAGTCCGCGGGCGGCACGCTTCTCACCCCTGGCCCCATCTACGACTCCCTGCTCGCCCGCGGACTTGGGGAGCACAACGAAAACAT
>JBEBGK010000607.1:0-3132 GCA_040081515.1 Chthoniobacteraceae bacterium | reverse complement strand
AGTCCTGAGTGGCAAAGTTTGCGCGGGCGATGTCCGGCGGGACGACATCAATTTCTGCCACGTCGCATGCTGGGAATTCACCGGCGAGTCATCCAGGCCGAACCGGCACATCGAACCGCTACACTACGAAGTGGCGAAGCCCGCGGTGCGCAGCTACCGCTGACGGCGAACGCATTTTCCCAACCTATCTTTCGAGCAATGAACCTGAAACTCAAAGTCTGGCGCCAGAAGGATCGCAACAGCCCCGGCCAACTCGACAGCATCGATGCAACGGACATCCCCGAGAGCGCGTCCTTCCTCGAGATGCTGGACATCGTGAACGACCAGTTGACGCGGAAAGGCGGGGAGCCCATCGCTTTCGACCACGACTGCCGTGAAGGAATCTGCGGGTCCTGCTCGCTGACGATCGACGGCATCCCGCACGGGCCAAGCGAGACCACGACGTGCCAGCTCTACATGCGGAAATTCAAGGACGGCGATACCATCCACATCGAGCCGTTCCGCGCGCGTCCGTTCCCGGTCATCCGCGACCTCTGTGTGGATCGCTCCGCCTTCGATCGCATCCAGCAGGCGGGGGGATTCATCACCGCGCGCGCGGGCAGCGCACAGGACGGCAATTCCATTCTCATTCCGAAGGAGAACGCCGATCGCGCCATGGAGGCGGCGGCCTGCATCGGCTGTGGCGCGTGCGTCGGCGCGTGCCCGAACGGAAGCGCGATGCTCTTTGTCGGGGCGAAGGTGACGCACCTTGCGGAACTGCCTCAAGGCGCCCCGGAACGGACAAGGCGCGTGCTGGCGATGGTGCGGCAGATGGACAGCGAGGGCTTTGGAAACTGCTCGAACTACTACGAGTGCGAAGCCGTCTGCCCTGCTGAAATTCCGGTCACCGTCATCGCGAAGCTCAACCGCGAATACGCCGTGGCGTCGGCGAAGCAGGCGGCGGTTGGCGAGTAGGCGCGCCGGCGCGGGTCAGGCTTTCGGGTTGAACACCCGGTCCAGCACTCCGGTGATTTCCGCCACCTTGTAGGGCTTGAAGAGCACGTCGATGACGCCGAGTGCCGCCAGTTCCTTTTCCCGGTTCCCAAGGACGTCCCCGGTGACCGCGATGACCCGGATATTCTTCTCCGGTTGCGTCTTTCGCAATGCGACGAGCAATTGTTCGCCCGTCATGTCTGGCAGATTCATGTCGAGAAGGATCAGTTCCGGGGGATCTTCGCGAATGAGCTCCAGCCCGCGATCTCCCCGGAGGGCGGAGACGAGCTTGATGTCCTTTCGCGAGGCGAGAATGCGCTCGAGGAGATAGTAGTTCGTCGCATCGTCCTCCACGTAGAGGACCTTGTGCGCCGCCGGGGCTGGCGCTGCGGCAGGCGAGGGCTCATCGAGGACGGCGGGTGCGACCACCGGTTTGGGCGCGACCTCGGCGGCCAGCAATTCGATCCAGAACGTGCTTCCGAGACCGGGGGTGCTTGCGACGCCGATGCGCCCGCCAAATGCGCGGACGAGCCGCTGACACAGCGCAAGGCCGAGTCCGGTGCCGCCCTCGGTGCCACCCTCGCGGGTTCCGAGCCGCTCAAATGGCACAAACAACCGGGAGACCTTCTCCTGGGGAATACCGATCCCCGTGTCCGTCACGCTAATCCGCCACATGCCGCCATCCGCGCGCGCGACCGCGAGCGTGACGCTGCCGCCATCGTGATTGTACTTCACCGCGTTGGAGACAAGATTGAGCAGCACCTGCTTGAATCGCTCCCTGTCCACGGAAAGGAAAGGTTCCTCACCGGCGGCCTCGGCGATGCGCAGTTCGATCTTCCGCGCGGACGCCACCGCCGACGACGCTGTGACGACATTGCGGAAGAGCTCCATGACATCGACAGTTTCCACATTGAACTGGACGCGGCCCGAGTCGAGACGCGCGATGTCGAGGACCTCGTTGATCAGATCGAGCAGATTCCGTCCGGCGCGGCTGATGAGAGTGATGCTTTCCTTCTGCCGGTCGGTGTGCTCCTCCATCTCGAGGAGCTGGCTGAAGCCGAGCACGGCGTTCAACGGCGTCCGCAGTTCGTGGCTCATGCGGGACATGAATTCCGTCTTGGCGCGGTTCGCGAGTTCCGCCGCGGCCTGTGCGCTCCGGATCTCCTCCTCCGCCTCGTGCCTCTCAATCGCGACCGTGATCCCGTTTGCGATCGTCTGGATGAAGTCGGCGTCGGCACGCGAGTATTCGCGCCTCGTGCGTGAGAAGGTGGCGAGCACGCCGAGGGAACGCCGCCCCGTCTTGATGGGCACGGACAGCGCGCTCTTTGCGCCGGCTTCCCTGACGGCCTCCGGCAGGACGAACCTCGGCTCGATATCGAAGTCTGGAGTGATGAGGACCCCCACGGCCGTCAGCGTTGCGAGGCTCTGCGAGTTCGTGCCTGCGGCGAGCACGTCGATACTGCCGACCGACGCCCATCCGCTATGCGCCATGCAACGGAAAGTGCTGTCCTCCTCGTTGAACTCATGCAGGTACGTGAAATCCGAAGCGAGCATCTCGCGCACGACACTGACCGTCTCCGCCATCAGCCTGGAGAGCGGCATTCCCTGGAGCGCCTGCTGGCCGACACGCGCGACGGCCTCCTGCCTGCGCGCGGCGACGGCAAGCTCCCGGTTCGCCTGCTCGAGCGCGGCGGTCCGATCCGCGACGCGCCTCTCGAGGATTTCGTTGGCCAGCTGGACCTTTCTCTCGCTCGTCCTCTCGACGGTCACGTCGCTGAGAAAGCCAACCATCCGCCCGAGGCGTCCGTGGCGGTCGAGAAAGAAGCGGCCTTGCGCCTTGACGATGCTCTCCGTCGAGTCGCTCTTGATGATCCGGAATTCGTGCTGAAACGGCTCCCGGGTCAGCAGCACGTTTTCGACCTGAAGATCAAAGGCCGGCAGATCCTCCGGATGGATGATCTCTCGCAGGCGGTCGATGCCGCCCTCGATCGCATCGACTGCGGGGCCGAGGAGTGGCTCGTTGTTGCCCCAATAGGTGATTTTGTCGGCGACCGTGTCCCAGTCGAAAACCACCTGCCCGCTCGCACGGATCGCGGCGTCGTAGCGATTCGCCCACTCGATGCGTTCCAGTTCGCGCTGTTTGCGATCGGTGATGTCTTC
>JBEBGK010000606.1:0-3141 GCA_040081515.1 Chthoniobacteraceae bacterium | reverse complement strand
GAGCATGAGCATGAAAAAGAGGAAGGGAATCACGGTTTTTCGGCGGGCCGGCAGTCCATGGAACGCGTGATCGCGCTGCGTCGCATGTCGGTGCTGGTGGTCTTCCTCATGGTGCTCGCCGCATCCGTCGCGGATGTGAATGCGGAGCCGACTGCGAAACGCGGCGCGTCATCGTTCGCGGTGGACGAGACCTTTTCCCCGACGGATCTCGACGGGCTGCGGCGCAAGCTGAACCGGCGGGTGGCCGTCGAGGGCACGATCGTCAGCAGCGGGCAGAGCAAGACGGGCTCGGTGCGCTATCTGAATTTCACGAAGAACTACCGCGAGTCCGTGTCGCTCGTCTTCCTTGCGGGCCGCGATCGCGACGCATTTCCTGCCGGGAAGCTTCAGCAGTCCGTCGGGAAGAAAGTGCGCATCGGCGGCCTGGTCTCCGAGCGCGGCGGCGCGCTGCAGATGCGCGTCTTCGACCTCGCGCATCTCAAAGTGCTGCCGTGATCCCGCCCATGAAGAACCTCCTCGCCGCCACACTGCTCCTCGCAGCCGCTCCCGCCCGCGCATGGGATCCCGCCGGGCACATGCTCATCGGGCAGATCGCCTGGGAACTCACGGATGCGAAGACGCGCAAGGTCGTGGATGAACTGGTGGCGACGCTCGACAACCGTTTTAACGGCGGACAGCCCTACCATTTCGTCACGGTGTCTTGCTGGATGGACGATTTGCGCTCGCTGCCGAAGAAAGAATACCCGTGGTCCGCGTGGCATTACATGGACTCGGAGAAGACAGACGACGGCAGCGGATTCCGGGTGCCCGAGCCGCCGCACGTCGTGTGGGCGATCGGCGAAAACCTGAAGGCACTGCGCGACGGCAAGACGCCGCGCGAGGAGCGCGCGAAAGCACTCGGGATGCTCTTTCACTGGATCGGCGACGTCCACCAGCCGTTGCACGCGACGACGTGGAATGATCGCGGTGGCAACGGTTACCTCATCAGCGGTGTCCACTTCGGCGACCTCTTCCCCGGGCAGGTCGCGAACCTGCACACGTTCTGGGACAAGGCATTCCGGTTCGATGCGCGCGAGGGCATCGTCGCGGAACTTTGGGCCGGGCCGAAGGTGAGCGAACGTCCGGCCGCGCCGGGGCAGGGGATCATCGGCGAGGAGGCGTTGCTGCTCATGAAGCGATTTCCCCGCGAATCGCTCACCGAGCTCGCGCAGCGCGGCGGGGCCGTGGAGTGGGCGCGGGAAAGCCACGTCCTCGGCTGCGCGCGCGCCTATCCGCCCGGCCCGCATCCGGGCAACACCGAGGTCCGCAAACTCGAAGCGGCATTCGCGCACGGGACCTGTGACATCGCGTGCAGGCGGCTGGTGCTCGCCGGATACCGCCTGGCGGAGACGCTGCGGGGGATATTCGAAAGCCGCAGATAAGCGGCTTTTTCACCGCGGCCCAATTGCGGCTTTTGTCGCGTGGCGACGGGTGACACAGTCCGGCATGAAGCTGAATCTCAACGGGCAGGGAGTCGTCGTCTTTGGCGCCGCGAATGGCATCGGCCGCGCGATCGCCGGGGGATTCATCGCGGAGGAATGCCGCGTCCTCGGCTTCGACCGCGATCCGGCGCCGCGTCCGCTCGGGGGCACGGCTGTCATCACCACCGGGGACGTCACCAACTATCCGCAGGTGCGCGCCTTTGCAGAGACCGCCGGCGAAGTGGACCACATCGTCTTCTCCGTCGGAGTTGGCTCGGGAAAATTCGGCTTCCCATTCTGGAACCTCGATCCCGCCGACTGGGCGCGCGTCCTCGAGATCAACCTCATCGGCGCCGTGAACGTCGCGCACGCCTTCGCGCCCGGGTTCGTCGCGCGCGGACGCGGCTCCATGCTTTTCCTCGTCTCCGTCGCCGGGCAGATCGGCTCGCAGACCGACCCGCCCTACAGCGCGGCCAAGGCGGGCCTCATCAATTTCGTGCAATGCGCCGCGACGGATCTCGCCCCGCACGGCATCCGGGTGAACGCCCTCTCGCCCGGCATGGTGCGCACCGACCTGAACGAATCCGTCTGGGCCGCCGGCCAGCAGGCGCTCCCGGAATCCCAGCGGCAGGACTACGCCACGTGGGCCGGCGAGAAGATCCGGAAAGTCTCCCCGCTTGGCCGCTGGCAGACGCCCGAGGAATTCGCCGCCATGGCGGTCTTCCTTGCCTCGGATCACGCGCGGAACATCACCGGACAGACGATCAACATCGACGGCGGCCAGGTCATGCACGTCTGACGCCGGTCCGGCGCGCAGCCCCCGCGCGTCTCCTGCCGCGTTCTTTGTCTTCACGTATCCTCGCTTGCCACCGCCCTGCGGCGCTGCTTGCGGGAGGCTATGTCGCTCCGCTCCATTCCGCGTTCTCCGTTCGCCGCTCCCGCCTTGCTCGACGAACTCAAAACCACCCTCGCGGCTTGACGCCCGAAGTTCGTAGATACAGCATGTAGATATGAGCACCGCAAAAATTTTCCAGCACGGCGGCAGCCAGGCCGTCCGTTTGCCCAAGGCCTTTCGCTTTGAGGGCACCGAGGTTCTGATCGAAAAGCACGGCGACGAAGTCGTTCTCAAACCCGTCCCGGCTCCGAAATTCCGCTCCTTCACCGAGATCGCGCGCTACCTCGCCGAGAAATTCCCGGAAGCGGGGGATTTTCCTGAACCGCCGCGCCGTCCCGCAAAACACGAGCGCTCCATCCTGGAATTCTGAGCCGCGCCCGCTGTGAAGCCTTCCTTTCTCCTCGACGCCAGCGCCTGCATTCCGGTGCTGCGCAACAAAGCCGGACTCGAAAAGCTGCCCGACCCGGCCCGGACCGGCATCCCCGTGATCGTCGCCGCGGAACTTTGGACCGGAGTGAAGAAGAACCTGCGCACGCATCCCCATCAGGCGGCTCGCCTTGAGGCCTTTCTGGATCTCTTCTGGATCGCCGACTTCGATATCGAAGCCGCGAAGCACTATGCCGATATCCGTGCCGCGCTCGAAGCGACCGGCAAGACCATCGGCCCGCTCGACCTGCTCATCGCCGCACAAACCCGCAGCCTTGGGGCGACCCTCGTTACCGCGAACGCCGGGGAATTCAAGCGCGTCAAAGGGCTCAAGGTCCGGGTGTCGAAATGACTGCTCCC
>JBEBGK010000605.1:0-3142 GCA_040081515.1 Chthoniobacteraceae bacterium | reverse complement strand
TTCTTGAATAGCCAACTGTAGTCACGCGTTTGCGCGAGAAGGTAGGCGTCGAAAAGTTCCGCTGCGTGGATGTGCGCGTAAGTAATGCTCGCACCGCCCACAATCTCACGCCGCCACGCCCAGATGATGATAATGACAAAGTCGCTGCCACGTTTGATGACGTGCAGCGGCGTGGAAAGGTTCGCTGATTTTTCCTCTGCTGCGGTGTGCAGTGCCTTCACCTCCAGCCCGATGAACGGCACGCGTTGCGCATCACGAATGATGAAGTCGGGAAAAACATTCCGCAGCACCGCTGACGCGCTGCGGCCCTCGTCTTCGTCGATGAGCAGGTGGTTGAGTTCATAGCCGAGCGCGTATTCGAGCAGCGTGGAAACGCGCGTGCGCGTGTCTGTGAGATGGCGCGGGTCAAGCGGTGGCGCTTCGGACTGGAGCCGCGCCGTGAGGGTTTTGGAGACGCCGTTATTGATGCGCTCGACGGCTTTCCCAATCAGCTCTTGGACATATTCTCGGTTGGTCATGCGGCGCGGTAGGTAACCGGGACACCGCACAAACTCCGAGCAATGTTTTCGATGGATTGAATCTTCATTGCCTCCGCTTGGTCCAGCAATTGGGACGCTTCCGCCTCCAAGCCCTTGTAGAGGTCGCGCGCTTTTAGAAAAGAATCTTTCATCACCGCTTGAATTTGCGGCGGCGGAACGGGCACGAGGATGTGTTTGAAATCCTTCGACGCCAACCGGGGCCGTCCGATGCCCGCGACTTGGTGCATGATTTGCCCATAAACGAAATCCGAGCGCAGCAACACGGAGAGCAGGAAAGGATCGAATACCGGCACGCCGTCCGCACCGCGCCGCACCGTCAGCACGATGCACTCGGAAGACGTGTAGCCGTCGTGCGCAAACTCCGCGAAGTGGCATTTGCGGAGATTCGGGCGCATCCGTGCAAACAGGATGTCGTGGCGCTCAAACTTCTTCACGCCGCTCTTGAGCGATTGGCCGGGGACATAGATCTGCGTTGCGTGGCCCGTGCGCGACTCCATCTGCGCGAGGCCGGTGTAGTAGATAAATTGGTCGGGGAAATCCACTGACGGCACGTAGCTATCATTTCGCTCGATGCAGATTTCGCCGAGTCTGACTACGGGATGTTTGCTCTGCTGGATGGCCGCTGCCGCCATGAGCCGCGCCGGATGATGGTAGCGGAAATCGAGGCGCAATTCCGGGTTCTGTTTCGCATCGGCAAACGGGTTGGAAAGAAATACGCGCTCCGGGTCGGACACCGTCTTGCCGCGCTCTTGAAACTCCCGCCATGCCACGAGGATTTCGTCGAGGTCGCTATTTGGCACCGCGTTTCCGTTTTCATCGTAGGTCGTATCCGGCTCGCCGTTCGGCTTGCGCCCGACACGCTCGGACTTTGCAAAGAACGTCAATCCGTGGGCCGGCTTCTTCGCTTTGCGCAAAATGATAATGGACGTGTTCACCGAGGCGTAAGGCATGAATGCTGTTTCGGGCAGGCTCACGACGGCGAGCAACTCCGTCCGGCGCTGGATGAACTCACGCACATCCTGCGTCGAGGAAAGCGAGAGCACGCCCTCGTCAATGACCATGCCGAGCACTCCGCCGGGTTTGAGCATGTCGAGGCAGCGTTCGATGAACAAAATGCCGCGCCGCCGAGATGTCAGCCCGCGCCCCAACTCGTATTGTTGCAGCGCACCCGAGTCAGAAAAATCGCTGCCGAAAGGCGGGTTGGTGATGATGACATTGAACACGCCAAAGAACGGTTCGCCCTTCGCACCGAGCGAGCCGCCGTTGCCGAGATAGATGCTTTGAAACTCGTTCGCGCCGGTCAGGAACAAATTGATGCCGGCCACCCAAGCCAACCGCTCATCCACCTCCAACGCCGTGAAACTCGTCACCTTCGCATCCTGCCGCAGCATCTCGACAAGGAAGCCGCCGGTGCCGCTCGCCGGGTCACACACCGCGCCGTGTGTTTCGTTTGCGAGCATCGCGACGAGAAACGCCGCGATTTCGCGCGGCGTGAAGAACTGTTGATTGTCGCCTTTGTCGAAAGTGTTTCGCACCACTTCCTCGTAAGCCACGCCCTTGATGTCCACCGCCGCGTTGGTGAGTTGAAGTGCGCTCAAGACCTCTCCCGCTGCGACGATCGCCTCGTCCGGCAAATTGAGCTGGCGAAACCGTTCCGGGACCAACACCGAAAACTTCTTGCAAGCCTGCTCGTAAAATTTGCGTATGCGCGCCGCGTAAGCGGCATTTTCCTCGAGCAGTTGATTGAAAAGATCGCGCTGTCCCGGCGTCTTTTCCGAAAGCGCCTTCGCGAAAAGCAGTTTGCTGATTTCGTCGAAACGCCCGATGAGCGAACTATCGCCGTGCGCGTCACGGAGGCTGCGATGCAGCCGCGCCAGATGCCGCTTGAACAATTCCTCGGTCATCCCGCCGCCGCGCTGCGGCGCGGTCGGCTCCGATAATGTCGCCTTCGCCGGAAGCGATGGAATTGGTGAGTCCTCCTTGAGCCGGAGCACATCATTCAACGCGTAAGTTCGGTAGTTGTTCGCCGGGTTGCGCTTTGACTTCAGCTTGCCCGCGCGGTCCCAATTTCGCAGGGTTTCCTTGCTCACACCGAGCAGTTGCGCAGCTTCGTTGAGAGAGATTTTTTGTATCATTGTTTGTATGGTTACAACCTTATAAAACATTGGGTCAAGAAAATCCTCGCGCCCTGAAACGCGCGTAGATGGATCGCTGTCTGCACGGGCCATTCCACACCCACTGCACCACGCACGAGGCGGGTGATTTTTCCACCAAGACGGAACACCGAGCACGTGAAGAAGGCGCTGAACTCGCTCGAGTTCCTCGTCGTGCAGAAAATCTTCATGTCAGAGACCGCGAAGTTCGCGAACGTCGTGCTGCCCGGCGCGTCATTCTTCGAAAAGAGCGGCACCTTCACCAATGGCGAGCGCCGCGTGCAGCGCGTGAACGAAGTCATCCCGCCGCTCGCCGGCACGAAGACCGACGGCCAGATCGTCGTGGACATCATGAACCGCATGGGCATCCCGCAGCCCGACTACACGCCCGACGGCGTCCTCGCCGAAATCGCGCGCGTCGTCCCATTGTTCAAAGGCGCCGTGTGGGAA
>JBEBGK010000604.1:0-3150 GCA_040081515.1 Chthoniobacteraceae bacterium | reverse complement strand
CGGAACCGCCCGCCGGTTGGGAGACCGCCGCGCCGCGCGACGAGATTCGCCCCGAGTTCAGCTTCATCCCCGACGGCGGACCGGACCGCACGGGCAGTTTCGTCATCCGCTCCGATCACCGTGAAGGACTTGTCGGCCGCTGGGTGAAAACCTTCCCCGTCACCGGTGGAAAGCATTACCGCTTCTCCGCAGCCCGCCGGGTGAATACCACCGACGCGCCTCGCCGCGTCGCGGTCGCGCGAATCCTCTGGCACAATGACGACGGAAAGGCCGTGCTCCACGACGAGCCGTCGCCGGCCTCCTACCAGCCCGGCACCACGCCGCGCTCCGAGCCCGAGTATCCCGCCGACAAAGCGCAAGGGCCCGACGGCTGGACGGAAGTCTCTGGCACCTACCGCGCGCCGTCACGCGCCACGAGGGCGGTCGTTGAGTTGGAGTTCCGGTGGGCGGCGAATTCAAAGCTCGAATGGAGCCGCGTCACTTTCGCCGAGACCGGGGCGCCCGCGCCGCGCATCGCACGTCTCGCGACGGTGCACTTCGTCCCGCGCGACGCGAAGAGCCCGGAGGATCGGCGGCGTGCATTCGAGCCGCTCGTCGCCGAGGCAGCCGCGAAGCGCGCGGACCTCGTCGTCCTCCCCGAAGTGCTCACCTACGGCAGCGGTTCGACCTACGCTGGAATCGCGGAGCCCGTGCCCGGACCATCGACCGATTTCTTCGGCCAGCTCGCAAAGCGCCACAATCTCTACCTCGTCCCGGGCCTCGTCGAGCGCGACGGGCCGCTCATTTACAATGTCGCCGTGCTCATCGGCCCGGATGGAAAGATCGCCGGGAAGTATCGGAAGGTCTGCCTGCCCCGCTCCGAGATCGAAGCAGGCATCACTCCCGGCCGGGACTACCCCGTCTTCGACACGCGCTTCGGAAAAGTCGGCATGATGGTCTGCTACGACGGATTTTTCCCCGAGGTCGCGCGGGAGCTGAGCAATCGCGGCGCGGAAGTCATCGCCTTCCCGGTCATGGGCTGTAACCCGATGCTCGCCGCCGCGCGCGCCTGCGAGAATCATGTGTACGTCGTCAGCAGCACCCACACCGACGTCGCGCAGCACTGGATGCTCTCCGCCATCTACGGGCAGGACGGCACCGTTCTCGCGCAGGGGAAGGCATGGGGCTCGGTCGCCGTCGCCGAAGTGGATCTGAACAAGCCGCTCCACTGGTCGAGCCTCGGCGACTTCAAGGCGGAACTGCCGCGTCACAGACCGTGACTGATTTCCCATCATGAACCGCAGGAATTTCCTCGCCATCAGCATCGCATCCTCGCTCTCGCTCGCCACGCGCGCAGCAGACGCACCGCTCCGCGTCGCCGTCATCGGCCACACCGGTCGCGGCAATTACGGCCACGGACTCGACACCATGTGGTCCACCCTTCCCGGAACGGAGCTCGTCGCGGTCGCCGACGCCGACGCCGCCGGGCTCGCGGCCGCGCAGAAGAAACTCGGCGGCGTGAAAGGCTTTGCCGACTACCGCGAAATGCTGACGGCGGTGAAGCCGGACATCGTCTCCGTCGCGCCGCGCTATGTGGATGAACATCGCGACATGATCCTCGCGGCGGTGGCCGCGGGCGCGCGCGGCATCTACGTCGAGAAGCCCTTCTGCCGGACGCCCGCCGAGGCGGACGAGATCGTCGCGGCGTGCGCGGGCGGGAACGTCCGGCTCGCCATCGCGCACCGCAACCGTTACCACCCCGCCGTGCCAACCGTCGCCGCGCTCGTGAAGGACGGAGCCATCGGGCGCCTGCTCGAGATGCGCGGACGCGGCAAGGAGGATGATCGCGGCGGCGCGCTCGATCTCTGGGTGCTCGGTTCGCACGTGCTGAACCTGATCGATCATTTTGGCGAAGGCCCCGTCGCGTGCACGGCCACCGTGTTGCAAGACGGACGGCCCGTGACGCGCGCCGACGTGAAGGACGGCGCCGAGGGCGTCGGACCGCTCGCCGGGAATGAAGTCCACGCCCGCTTCGAAATGAAATCCGGCATCCCCGCGTTCTTCGACTCGACGCAAAAGGCAGGGGTCCCCGCCGCCGGGTTCGGACTGCAACTCATCGGCACGAAAGGAATCATCAACCTTCGCGCCGACGCGGAACCGGTCGCGCACGTGCTCGCCGGGAATCCCTTTCAGCCGTCCACCGAGGCCCGCACATGGACGCCGATCAGTTCCGCGGGGATCGGCAAGCCCGAGCCCATCGAAGGCCTCGCCCGCCTGTCCAGCCAGCACACACTCGCCGGGCGCGACCTCATCGCCGCCATCCGTGAAAAACGCCAGCCGTTGTGCAGCGACGCGGACGGGCGCACGATCACCGAGATGATCGCGTCCGCCTTCGAATCGCATCGCCTCGGCGGCCAGCGCGTCCCCTTTCCGCTCCAGACACGCGCGAACCCGCTCACGCTGCTCTGATCGTCCGTCCTCCGGATCGGACTTCACTCCGGAGGCCCGCGCTTCGGAATTGCGTCCCCCTTCCGGCTCGGGCATCAGAGTCCGATGAATCTCGAAGGAAGGTGCATCATCGCAGGCAAACCGGCTCCTGCCGCAGCCCGGACTTTTCACGCCGTCTCACCGCTCACGAGCAAACGGCTCGATCCGGATTTTCATGAGGCGACCACCGGCGACGTCGATCACGCGGTGCGCCAGGCCGAGGAAGCCTTCGAGATCTACCGGCGTCTGTCCGATGCCACGCGCGCGGATTTTCTCGATGCCATCGCGGACGAGATCATCGCGCTCGGCGAGATGCTGCTCCAACGGGCGCACGCGGAAAGCGGCCTGCCTCTCGACCGCCTGACCGGCGAACGGGGACGGACCTGCGGGCAGCTCAAGTCCTTCGCCGCGCTCATCCGCGAAGGCTCGTGGGTGGATGCGCGCATCGACACCGCGATGCCGGATCGCCAGCCCGTCCCTCGCCCGGATCTCCGGCGGATGCTCGCGCCTCTCGGCCCCGTCGTCGTGCTCGGCGCGAGCAATTTCCCGCTGGCGTTTTCCGTCGCGGGCGGAGACACGGCATCCGCGCTCGCCGCCGGCTGCCCGGTGATCGTGAAGGCGCACCCGGCGCATCCCGGCACGTCGGAACTCGTCGCGCGCGCCATCTACCGCGCCGTCGAGCGC
>JBEBGK010000603.1:0-3158 GCA_040081515.1 Chthoniobacteraceae bacterium | reverse complement strand
GTATTTCTCCCCGAGATACCAGTCCTGCTTCCTCATCGCCGTGATGCCCTTGATGTAGGCCGCCTCCGCCGCGTGCGGGCCCTTCGGAAATTCCGCGAGGTATTCGTCGCAAAACCGGTATGTGCGATCCGCGATTCCGAGGTCCGAATACAGCGCCAGCCGGCTGAAGATCACCACCTCGCGCACCGGCGTCTTCGGGAACTTGTCGAGGATCTGGTTGAAGATGACGATCGCCTCCCACTTTTTGTCCATGTCCGCGAAACAGCGCGCCATGCGGAAATAGAGCGACGGCATGAAATCCGGAAGCGCCTCGAACTGCGCGAGGATCCGCTTCGCCTCCTCCAGGCGCGGCTTGATCATCTCGTCGTTCGTCCGGATCGCGCGCGAGAGCAGGATGGGATCCTTCCCCGCAGCCTTCAGGTTCTGGTCCATCCGCAGTTCCATCACCGCGACGCGATCCCGCTGCATCTTCGCGACGACATCGCGCGACCGCACCGACCAGTAGGCGTCCAGCGCCTTCACGTAGGCGTTCACCTCCAGCAGTTCGTCGCCGAGCTTGATGGCGATGCTGTTCAGCGCGATGAAGTTTTCCACGAGGTGCGTCTTCATCTGGAGCTTCTTCAGCACCACGATCGCCTTGTCCGCAAACTCGATGCTCTCCGGCACCGCAGGGTCGTGCTTCAGCGCGTAGAGCGACATCAGCCGCACCGCGCCCTCCGCCGACAGCGGCGAATTGAAGTCTGGGTTCACCAGCCTCTCGAACGCCTTGATCTCGTCCTCCGGCCGCTTCATCTCCCGGTAGCACTTGGCCTGGCCCGTCAGCGACACCTCGCGCACCGCGGGCACACTCTCCACCTGCTGCCACCACGACACCGCGGTCTCCCACTGCTTCATCAGCATGAACGTCTGCGCGATCGCCACCTTCACCTCGGGCACTTTCGGATCCGCAGGCCAGCGACGGATGAACTCGGTCCAGTAGTTCACCGCCTTCTTGAAATTGTCCTCCTTCCCCACGCGGAAGCACGCCTCGCCGAGGGTGAGAAAAGTCAGCGGCGTCTGCTGCTTCTCCGCATCCGTGAGCATGCCCATGAATTCCTCCAGCTTGGCCATGCATTCCGCGAACTTCCCGCCCTCGAAGTACTGCATCCCCGAGTTGTAAAGCAGCGCCAGCGTGGTCGCCCGCGTATTCTCCTTGCCGGGCAGACCCGAGGCCGGCGCCTGGCCGCGACAGGGCAGGGGTAGCGCCGTCGCGATGGTCATCGCGAGCGCGGCGAGCCGGATGAGTGCGGATCGATGCATGGGGGCGCTTCCAAATGGCATTGTCCGCGTAGGATTGTCCAGCGGACTCTTGAGGATCATCGAATCCCCATCTGGCTCTGTTTTCACAACCCGTCCGCAAATTTCTGCATCGCCTCCTCCTGCCGCTCGATGCTCTCGACGAGCCGGAACTGCGTCCGGCACCGGTCGAGATTGTGCTGCGGGCGATGGACGCGGAAGTAGGCGTCACCTTGCAGATAGTCGGTGAGAAATCGCAGCCCGATGGTGAACGTGATGAGCTTCCCGCTGAACGCGATGAGCGCGCGCTCATTCTTCGTGAGGAATTCGCCCGCCCCTTCGAGGTAGCCGCGCGTCAGCGCCTTGAACATCGGCATCTGCATCCGCACCTTGTCGAGGTCGAGTTCATCCTCCAGCGTCGGGCTCGTCGTGGTCCGCACCATGTCGCCGAAATCGTAGAGCGGGCTGCCGGGCATCACCGTATCCAGGTCCACCACGCACATCGCCTTGCCCGTGTCCACGTCGAGCATCACGTTGTTGAACTTCGTGTCATTGTGCGTGATCCGCTCCGGCAGTTTCCGGCTCGCGAGCCCCTTCAGGATCACATCGCACAGCGCCTCATGCGCGAGCGCCCGGTCGATCTCCGCCTTCGCCGATGCCGCGCGATTCACGCGGTCGGCGCGGATCGCAGCCTGCAATGCCTCGAAGCGTTTCCGCGTATGGTGAAAATGCGGGATGGTCTCCACGAGACGCTTGCCCGGGAGATCCACCAGCAGGCTCTGGAACTGCCCGAACGCCCGGCCCGCCTCGAGCGCCTGCGCCGTCGTCTCCACCGCCTCGAAAGTCCGCACCCGCTCGATGAACACAAACGTCCGCCAGTATTCGCCGGTGGCCGTCTTGTGGCAGGATTTGCCGTCGTGCGTGGGCACGAGCGTCAGCGCGCGCCGGGTCAGGTCCTTCGCGCCATTCGCACCGAGCTTCCGGCGGAGATGCGTGGTCACGCGCATCAGGTTGTCCATCACGCCCTCGGGATCCTTGAACACCTCATGATTCACCCGCTGGTGGATGTAGCGCACCAGCGTCCCGCCCTGGTTATACGTCGCGGTGTACGTCTCGTTGATATGCCCCACCTTGCACGGCTCCGCATGCAGGATCTCGCCATGGATCTGGAACTGGCGGGAGACTTCGAGAAGATGAGAGGAATCGCGGCTGACCATTGGAAAACGGATCGAAGGGAAACGTGATAAGCCGTCCACTCTCATCCGGGCGATAGCGAAATTCGCCGGTGGAACGCATCGCGCCGCTCCCCTTCGGCCTCCTTTCAGTCGTCCACACCGGACTACTTCAAGTCCTCCGCGATCGTCGCGAATTGCTCCAGCGCGGCTTCGAGGTCGGCGGTGATGTCGGCGGCGATGACTTCGGGGGCGGGCAGGTTGGCTGATTCTTCGAGGGCGTCGTCTTTCAGCCAGAAGATATCGAGGTTCACCTTGTCGCGCTTGGTCAGCTCTTCGTAGGTGAAGGACTTGAAGCGCTCGCTCTCTTTGCGGGAATGGCGGTTCCGTGGAGCGCCGGCGTCCCCGCCGGCCCCTCCAAAGTAACACGCCACGAAGTCATCCAGGTCACTCCGCTTCAGCGTGTTTTCCTTGAGGGTGAAATGGAGGTTCGTGCGCAGGTCGTAGATCCAGAGCTTCTGCGTCCACGGCTTTTCCTGCGCGGGCTTGCGGTCGAAGAAGAGGACGTTCGCCTTCACGCCTTGGGCGTAGAAGATGCCGGTGGGCAGGCGCAGCAGCGTATGCACGTCCGCCTGCTTGAGCAGTTCGCGCCGGATGGTTTCGCCCGCGCCGCCTTCAAACAGCACGTTGTCCGGCAGCACCACCGCCGCG
>JBEBGK010000602.1:0-3160 GCA_040081515.1 Chthoniobacteraceae bacterium | reverse complement strand
CCCTTCGAGCGCACCGCCCCGCTCGGCGCAGCCACCGGCTCCCTCGCGGCGATCGCCGCGCGTCTCGGCGCCACTCCCGCGCAGGCCGCGCTCGCGTGGCTGCTGCATCGTTCGCCAAACATCGTCGCCATCCCCGGCACCACCACGATCGCGCACTTGGAAGAAAACGTCGCCGCCTCCAGAATCACTCTCACTCCACAGACCCTCGCATCCCTGAACGCACCATCCTGAATTCTGAGCCTCCAGCCATGACACCCGAACAACGCCTCGCCTCGCTCAACGTCACCCTCCCGCCGGCACCCAAGCCCGTCGCCGTGTACAAGCCCCTCGTCGTCGTGGGAAATCTCGCCTACGTCTCCGGCCACGGCCCGTTGCGCGCGGACAAAACGCTCATCACCGGTGTCGTCGGGCGCGACCTGAACCTCGACGGAGGAAAGGAGGCTGCGCGCCAGGTCGGGCTCGCCATCCTCGCCACACTTCGCGAACAACTCGGCAGCCTCGACCGTGTGAAGCGCCTCATCAAAGTCCTCGGCATGGTGAACACAGCGCCCGATTTCTACGACCATCCGAAGGTTATCAACGGCTGCTCGGAACTCTTCGCGGAAATCTGGGGCACGGAGGACGGCGTCGGCGCCCGCAGCGCCGTCGGCATGGGCCCGCTCCCCGGCAACATCGCCGTCGAGATCGAGGCCATCTTCGAGCTGCGCTGAGCAAACCGAACCGCAGCCGCCGACGTGAGCAGGCGGGCCGATCCGACGCTCAGGCAACTCGAATCTCGCCGCCTCCACTCGATCCTTGAGCTTTGAACGGCGAGCTTCGATCGTCGCCCCCACGTGACCTCCCAGGACTGGACCCTCATTGCCCTCGCCCTCGCCTCCGTCGGCGCGCTCGTCCTGCTCATCACGCGATGGAAGGTGAACCCCTTCATCGCGCTCACGCTCGCCTCGCTCGTCGTCGGCGCGGGCGCGGTGGCCATGCACGTCGAATTCAAGACCGCCGACGGCACCACCAGGCCGCTCGGCCTTCCCGATGTCCTCGGCGCCTTCCAGGCAGGCATGGGAGCGACCCTCGGCGGAATCGCCGCCGTGATCGGGCTCGGCGTCATGCTCGGGAAATTGCTCGCGGAATCGCGCGGCGCCGAGGTCCTCGCGAAACGCTTCAGCGCATTCTTCGGACCGCGGCGCGCCGTCTGGTGCATCATCGCGCTCGCCATCGCAGTCGGGCTCCCCACGTGGTTCGCCGTCGGCCTCCTGCTGTTGCTGCCGATCCTCCTCACGCTCACGCGTGAAAGCGGACGCCCCTTCCTGCTCCTCGCCATCCCGCTCGTCTCGTTCCTCAGCGTCATGCACGGCCTCATGCCGCCGCACCCCGGCCCCGTCGTCGCCGTCGCCGCGCTGAAGGCCGACACCGGCATGGTGCTCCTCTGGGGTTTCATCATCGGCATTCCGATCGCCTTTCTCGCCGGGCCCGTCTTCGCGGGATTCATCGTCCGGCGCGTACCCGCCGAAGCGCCGCCCGTGCCCGACCTCGCCCGGCGCACCGAACTCATCCCGCCGCCATTCGGCCTCACGTTATTTTCCATCCTGCTCCCCGTCGCACTCATGCTCCTCGCCACGGTCGCGGAGTTGATGCTGGAGAAAAATTCTCCCGTCACGAAAGCCGCCCTCTTCGTGGGCCATCCCACCATGGCGCTGCTCATCGCCGTGCTCTTCGCCACCTGGTCGCTCGGCACCCGTTGCGGCTACTCGCCCGCGAGGCTGCTCACATTCTCCGAGGAATGCATCGCCACGATCGGCATGACGCTCCTCGTCGTCGGCGGGGGCGGCGGCTTCGCCCGCGTGCTGAATGAATCCGGCGTCGCCAGGGCCCTCGGCGCACTCGCCACGCAGGCGCACCTGCCGCCGCTGCTCTACGGATGGCTCGTCGCCGCATTCATCCGCGTCGCCACCGGCTCGGCCACCGTCGCCATCACCGCCGCATCCGGCCTGCTCATCCCCGTCGTCGCGCAACACCCGGAGGTGAATGTCGAGCTTCTGATCATCTCGATCGGCTGCGGGTCGCTTTTCCTCTCGCACCTGAACGACGGCGGCTTCTGGATCGTGAAGGAATGCCTCGGCCTCACCGTCCCCCAGATGCTGCGCACATGGACCATCGTGGAGACCATCATCGGCATCGCCGGCCTCCTCCTCACGCTCGCGGTGCATTCCGCATGGCAGATGTTCCATCGATGAGAAGCCGCCTGCGATGAACGTCAACGGCACCCGCTTCCGCACCATCTGGCTCAAGCCGGGCAACGAACGGGTCGTCGAGATCATCGACCAGCGCGCGCTGCCGCACCGCTTCATCATCGAGCGCATCGACAGCGTGGAGAAAATGGCGTCGGCCATCGCGGAGATGCATCTGCGCGGCGCCGGCCTCATCGGCGCGGCGGCGGGCTATGGCATGTATCTGGCCGCGATCGAGGCATCGCGCAGCCGCGCCTTCGACAAACGCCTTGTCGAGTCCGGCGCGCTGCTGAAATCCACACGTCCCACCGCCGTGAATCTCGCCTGGGCCGTGGATCGCCAGTTCGCCGCCATCGCGCGCGGCTCCACTGCGAAAGAAAAAACTTCCATCGCCCGCGAGACCGCCACTTTGATCGCGGACGAAGATGCCGAGGGTTGTCGCGCCATCGGCCGGCACGGGCTCCCTCTCATCCGTCGTATCAGCCGCAGGAAAGGCGGAGCGCCGGTAAACATCCTCACGCATTGCAACGCCGGCTGGCTCGCCTTCGTGGACCACGGCTCGGCCACAGCGCCGATTTACGCCGCGCACGATGCGGGCATCGCCGTTCACGTGTGGGTGGACGAAACCCGCCCGCGCAGTCAGGGCGCGAAGCTCACTGCGTGGGAACTCGGCCAGCACGGCGTCCGCCACACCGTCATCGCCGACAATACCGGCGGCCACCTCATGCAGCACGGCATGGTGGATCTCTGCATCGTGGGCACCGACCGCACCACGCGCACCGGCGACGTCGCGAACAAAATCGGCACCTACCTGAAAGCCCTCGCCGCCCGCGACAACCGCGTCCCGTTCTACGTCGCGCTGCCGTCCTCGTCGTTCGATTGGAAAATGCGCGACGGCCTGCGCGAAATCCCCATCGAAGACCGCGGCTCCGGGG
>JBEBGK010000601.1:0-3162 GCA_040081515.1 Chthoniobacteraceae bacterium | reverse complement strand
GGATGAGACGGAGGCGCCGCCGATCGACGGGCGCTTCGTTTCGCTGGGGAAATTCCGCTTCGAGAAGGACGGCGCGGGCTACGTGCTGGTGAGCAACGAGGACACGAAGGGCTTTGTGACGGTGGATGCGCTGCAATTCCTGCCCGAGGGCGAGGTCGTGGCGGCAGAGGCGAAGACCGACAAGGCGAACCCTGCGCGCGATGCAGCCGCGAAGCGCGTGAGGAAGCTCGAGGCGGAGCACAAGAGGCTCGTGAAGGACGGCCCGAAGCGCCCGATGACGATGACGGTATTCGATGATTCGCAGGCGACGGATGCGCAGATCCGCGTGCGCGGAATCGAGAAGCAGCGGGGCGAGACGGTGACGCGCGGATTCCTGCAAGTGGCGTTGCAAAAGCCCGCGCCCGCGCTGCCGAAGACTGAAAGTGGCAGGCGTGAACTCGCGGACTGGATCGCCAGCGCGGAGAATCCGCTGACATCGCGCGTGCTGGTGAATCGCGTGTGGGCGTGGCTTTTCGGCTCGGGAATCGTGCGCACGGTGGAGAATCTCGGCACGACGGGTGAGAAGCCGTCGCATCCGGAACTGCTCGACTATCTCGCCGTGCGATTCACCGAGGAAGGGTGGAGCCTGAAGCGGCTCGTGCGGGAGATCGTGCTTTCGCGGACCTGGCAGCTTGCCGTGAATGACGAAGGGCGCGCGGCGGCGGATCGGACAAATCCGAAATCCTCTGATCCCGAGAACCGTCTCTTTGCGCACGCGAACCGGCGCCGCCTCGATGCCGAGCAGATCCGCGACACGCTGCTCGCGGTGAGCGGCGAATTGAAGACGGATTACCTCGGGCCGAACATCGGCGGCGCGGGTGACATCGACGCGAACAACTTCAGCGCGCAGAACACCGAATATGGCTACGTGTATGCCGACACGCGACGCAGTGTTTACACGCCGGCGTTTCGCAACAAGCGGCTGGAGCTTTTCGAGGTGTTCGATTTTGGGGACATCAATGCGAGCATCAGCCAGCGCAACGTGAGCAACGTGGCTCCGCAGGCGCTGTTTTTCCTGAACAGCCAGTTCGTCATCGAGCGGTCGCGCGCCGCTGCTGCGCGCACGCTGGAGCTTCCCGAGGCGGAGCGGATCGATGCGCTCTTCCGCCGCACCTTGGGCCGCAGGCCGACCGCGACCGAGCGTGCAAAATTCGTCGGTTTCCTCGGCGCAGAACCTTCGTTGGAAACTTGGGCGCAGCTTCACCAAACGCTGTTCGCCTGCGTGGATTTCCGTTATCTCGAATGAAACCGGATTCTCTTAATCCTAATCTTAATCCGCTTCGGTGCGCCGGGGGGATTATGATTAAGAATACGATTAGGATTAAGAACTGAACGCACTCCCATGAACCCACTCCACTTCTCCCGCCGTCAGGCATTGCGCACCCTCGGGTGCGGCTTTGGATACCTCGCCCTCGCGGATCTCGCGGCGCGCGCCAGCGTGAATCCGCTCGCGCCGAAGCCGGTGCATTTTCCGGCGAAGGCGAAGCGCATCATCTTCCTCTTCATGTCGGGTGGCGTGAGTCATGTGGATTCGTTTGACCACAAGCCGCGGCTCGATCGCGATGACGGGAAGATGATGGACTTTGACGATCTCCGCAGCATCGCGAAGACCGGCAAGAGTCCGCAGATGCGCGTGATGAAATCCATGTGGGAGCACAAGCAGCACGGGAAGTGCGGGCTTTGGGCGTCGGATCTTTTCCCCGAGATGGCGAAGCATGCGGACGACCTGTGCGTGATTCGCTCGATGCACACCGAGGGCATCGCGCACGGGCCGGCGACGCTTTTCCTGCACACGGGGACGACGAATTTCATCCGCCCGTCGATGGGCTCGTGGGTGAACTACGGGCTCGGCACGGAGAACGAAAGCCTGCCGGGTTTCATCTCGCTCGCGCCTGCGCTTGGGAATGGCGGGCCGCGCAATTACGGGAACGCATTTCTGCCGGCGGTGTATCAGGGCACGGCGATCGGTCGTGCGGGCGTGCCGGCGAAGGAATCGAGCATCCGCAATCTCCAGCCGCCGCGCACGGCGGACGAGGCGAAGCGGCAGTTCGATCTGCTGCGGGAAATCAATGCCGAGCAACTCGCGCAGAAACCCGGCGAGAGCGAACTCGAGGCGGTGGTGAACAGCTACGAACTCGCGTGGCGCATGCAGGGCGCAGCGCCGCAGGTGCTCGACCTGAATGGCGAGTCGCCGGAGACGCTCGCGCTCTACGGCATCGGCGAGAAGGAGACGGACAACTTCGGCCGCCAGTGCCTGCTCGCGCGTCGGCTCAGCGAGTCGGGCGTGCGGTTCATCCAGGTCAATTACGCGGACAATTCCAACAACCCCGCGTGGGACCAGCATTCGAATCTGAAGAAGCACGGCGATCACGCGAAGGCGGTGGACAAGCCGGTCGCCGGCCTGCTCGAAGATCTCAAGCAGCGCGGCTTGCTCGATGACACGATCGTGTGGTGGGGCGGGGAATTCGGCCGCACGCCGTACGCGGAGAGAAACGGCACGGGCCGCGATCACAATCCAGCGGGCTTCTCCGTGTGGCTCGCAGGCGGCGGCTTCAAACGCGGCATCGCGTATGGCGAGACGGATGAGTTCGGCCATCACGCTGTCGTGGACAAGGTCCACATGCACGACCTTCACGCGACGATTCTGCACGCGCTGGGGCTCGACCATGAGAAGCTCACCTACCGCTATGCCGGTCGCGACTTCCGGCTGACAGATGTGTATGGGCATGTCGTGCATGACATCCTCGCGTGAACCGAGCCATGAGGGATGACGGCAGCGGCTGGACATCGCGCCAGCGCTCTTCTATTCGCACAAACGGCATGACCCCTCGAGCATTCATCCTGCCAGTGTTCCGATGCATCCTGTTGCTCCCAGTGATGCCGTTCTTGCAAGCGGAGGAGATCGCACCTGCCGAGAAGGCGAAGATTGAAGCGCTGATTTCCCACCTCGAGACGCTGAAGGACGCGACCTTTATCCGCAACGGTCGCGATTACGACGCGAAAACCGCCGCGAAGTTTCTCCGCGGGAAATGGGAGGCGAATCAAAAGGAGATCAAGACCGCCGCCGATTTCGTCTCGAAAGCAGCGACCAAATCCTCCACTTCCGGCAAGCCGTACGTGATC
>JBEBGK010000600.1:0-3163 GCA_040081515.1 Chthoniobacteraceae bacterium | reverse complement strand
GCACACGCTTGCCGCGCATCGTGGCGAGGACTTTCAATTCCCCGCCCTTCCACCGCGCGAGCACGCACGTGTCGCCGGCCCGGTCCACCGCGCCGGCCTTGCGGAGCAGGTTCCACGGCACGGTCGAGGCCGCCGCCCATGCCTCAGCAAGCGTCGCGCCCGCCATGTTCACGAGCCCGGCCACGGCGCGATCCATCGTCAGCGCCGACCCTGCGAGATTCGGGCTGCCCGGCTGCCGCACCACGCGATCCTCACCCACCTCGATCTCGAGATCGCCGATCGTGTAACGTCCGGCAGGCGCGCCGGCCGCCGCCATCGCGTCCGTCACGAGCACCGTCCGGGACGCGCCCTTCACCCGCGAGAAAAGCCTCAACACGTCGGCCGGCAGATGCACGCCGTCCGCGATGACACTCGCCGCGAGACGGTCCTCGCCGAGTTGCGCAAACACGGGATTCCGATGCCGGTGAATCATCTGCGGACATCCGTTTCCGAGATGCGTGGTCATCATCGCGCCCGCGTCGCAAGCCTTCGCCACGGTCTCCGCATCCGCGAGGGTGTGACCGAGCGCCGGCAGCACTCCCGCCTTCCGCATCTGCCGGATGAAAGGAATCGCGCCTTTCACCTCGGGGGCGACGGTGACGAGCCGGATGCGTCCGCCCGTCGCGCGCTGGCAGTCACTCCACAACTTGCGATCCACCGCGCGCACATGCGCCAGCGGATGCGCGCCGCGCGCGCCATCCACGGGGCTGATGAACGGCCCCTCCAGATGAAATCCCGGCACGGACTCGGCCACCTCGGGGTGCGTTCGCATCGTCCCGACCAGGCGCTCGAAAAGCATGCACAGCCGATCCCTCGAGGCGGTGATCAGCGTCGGCAGGACATGCACACAGCCGTTCGTCCACATCGCGCGGATCGCCGCCGCGACATCGGATAGGCCCGCGTCCGCCCGGTTGAAATCCACCCCGGCATAGCCGTTGCACTGCAAGTCGCAGAACCCGGGCCCGAAGACCGCCTGCGGCTTCGCGCGCACCGGACGCTTCCCAATCAGGCGCACCGCGTCGAAGGAAAACTCGAACGTCGCGCCGGAGCGGACATCAGCCGCAACCACACGCCGGATATCAGATTCTTTTCGCTTCATCCGCGCATCCTGAACGTCCCCGACCGGCAACGCCAGCCTGACCATGGCGCATTCCTCAGAACAACTCGCCCTGCGCCATGCCCGCGCCCTTCGGCTGGCACGCGGCCGCTTCCGCCCTCACATCGGCGGTCAGCCCCTTGAATCCACTGTCCTCGAGCGCCGCGATCAGTTCCGGATAGCGCGGCTTGATGCCCAGTTCATCGAGCGCCACCGGCAGCGGAAGATCGTCATCGAGGCGCACCATCTCCCGGTTCTCGCGGACCCTATCCGCGGCGACGCGAAGCTTCTCCCGCATCCGCTCGCTCCTGACCGCATCGAGATTCGCCAGCAGCGCATCCAGGCTCCCGTGCTCGTTGATCAAAGTCGCGCCGGTTTTCGGGCCGAGTCCGTCGATGCCCGGGATGTTGTCCACCGTGTCCCCGATCAGCGCCAGCACGTCGCCGATCCGATCCGGCGGCACACCCCATTTCTCACGCACCTTGTCCTCGCCGAGCAGCGCAAAGGCGTCCTTCGGATCCGCAAAGTCGGACTTGTTCGTCGAATAGATGCGCGTCATGTCGTCCACGAGCTGGAAGAGATCCTTGTCATTCGTCGCCAAGATCACCTCGTCACCCCGCGCCCTCGCGGCCCGCGTGTAGCTGGCCATGAGGTCATCCGCCTCGGTGTCCGGCACGCCCACACTCGCCAGTCCGAGCAGCGGCACGATCTCGCGGATGCGCCCGATCTGAGGCCGCATGTCCTCCGGCATCTCCGCGCGCGTCGCCTTGTAATCCGGCTGCAGCTCCGTGCGTCTTTTCGGGAGCCCCTGATCCCACAGAACCGCCGCGCCATCCGGCTTCAGATCCTTGAGCATCTTCCGGATCGTCTTCACAAAGCCGAAGATCGCGTTCGTCGGTTCGCCCCGCGCGTTCGTGAGGTTCTGGATCGCGAAAAACGACCGGTAAACGTAGTAGGGACCGTCAACGAGCAGGAGCTTCATCGGAATGCGGGAGCCAAGCCCGCCGCCGCGGGAATGTCGAATCAATCGCTCGCGCACGCCCTGCGGCTGCCCCTTTGCAATTTCGAGGGCTTGTCACTACAATCGCGCCCAATGAACATCCTGATCCTCGCGGCCGGCTACGCGACGCGGCTCTATCCACTGACTCTGACCAAGGCAAAACCACTCCTCGATGTGGCCGGAAAGCCGATGATGGAGTGGGTCATCGACAACCTCGCGCCAATCCCGGGCATCAACAAAGTCTTCGTCGTCACGAACAACAAGTTCGCCGCGGACTTCCAGGCCTGGGCCGACGGCTACAATCGTTCGCACGCAAAGCTCCCCTTCACGATCGTCAACGACGGCTCCACGAGTGACGCGGACAAGCTGGGCGCGATCGGCGATCTGAATCATGTCATCCAAAAGCACGGCATCGAAGGCGAGGATCTGCTCGTGGTCGCGGGCGACAATCTTTTCAGCCAGAGCCTCGAGGGCTTCGGCAACTTTGCGCGACAGAAGAACACGCCGGTTCTCGGCGTTTACGACGTGAAGTCCCTCGACGAGGCGAAAAAATACGGCGTGGTCGCGGTGGACAAGGACGGGGTGATTTCGCAGTTCGTCGAGAAGCCCCCGAATCCCCCCAGCACGCTCATCGGCATCGCGCTTTACTATTACCCGAGGCAGGTCGTGCCGCTGATCCGGCAGTACCTCGCCGACGGGAACAATCCGGACCAGCCCGGGCGCTTCGTGCAGTGGCTCTACCCGAGGACCCCGGTTCACGCATGGAGCGTTCCCGGCACGTGGTTCGACGTCGGGAGCAAGGAAAATCTCGAGGAAGCAAACCGCGTCTTCGCAAAATTCGCGCGCTGACTGCCGGCGAAACCAACGGGCGATCCGGAATCATGAACTACACCTACGAACAACTGGCGAAGATGATCGACCACTCCCTTCTGCATCCGACGATGACGGATCAGGAGCTGGAGGACGGCTGCAAGCTCGCCGCCAAGTACGGCGTCGCCTCCGTCTGCATCAAGCCCTACGCCGTGAAG
>JBEBGK010000599.1:0-3166 GCA_040081515.1 Chthoniobacteraceae bacterium | reverse complement strand
AGCCTGCCGCTGCCGCTCTGGAATGCGAACGAAGGGCGCATTCGCGCGGCAGACGCCGCAGCGACCCGGGCAGACAAAGAACTCGATGCCCTCGCCGTGCAAATCCGCGGCGAAGTCGCCGGCGCACGCGGCGAAATGGCCGGCCTTGCAAAGGTGGTCTCTTCCGTCGCCGACGAGCTCATCCCGCAATCACAACGCATCGAGGAGCAGCTTCAAACGTCCTACGGCCTGGGGCAGACGACATTTCTCGAAGTCATCCGCGCTCGCGGGCGGCGATTCGATCTCGAAGTACAGCTCCTTGCCGCTCTGCGCGACTACCACCTCGCCCGCACGCGCTACCTCGCGGCCACCGGCGCGACCGCAGTTCGACCGAAACCGGCAAAACGCAAGTGATCCGCACCATGAACTACGCACTTCTCATCACCAAAGCAGTCGTCAGCGGCGGCTTGATCGTCGCCATCAGCGAACTGGCAAAGCGCAACAACACGGCGGCAAGCATCGTCCATTCGCTCCCGCTCGCCTCGCTGCTCGCACTCATCTGGCTCTTCGCGGAGACGCGTGACACCGCGCTCATCGGAAGGCACATGACGGGCACCTTCTTCTTCGTCCTTCCGACACTGCCGATGTTCCTCATCGTGCCGTGGATGTTGCGGCGTGGCGCGGCGTTTTGGCCCGCGCTGGCGGCGGGCGTGGCGCTCACGGTGGCGCTCTATTTTCTCACCATGCGCCTGCTGAAAGCAGCGGGCGTGAACCTCTGAACTCCACTCTTCATGCACACATCCATGCTCCAAAAACTGACCGTGCTCTCCGCCGTGCTGTTCGCGCTGTTCGCGACGAAGCCGTTGCGCGCCGTGTCGCCGGAGGAAGCCGCGAATACCGTCATCCTCGACGAGACGGGCGTGAAGAATCTGAAAATCGAATTCGTCGAAGCCGAGGAGACCGTCTTCGAGGAGACCGTCTTCGCGCTCGGGCGCATCCGCGTCGCACCGGGTCATCGCGCTGTGGTCAGCAGTCGCGTGCCGGGACGGGTGCTGACGGTGAGCACGCACATCGACACCCGGATCGAGAAAGGCGCTGAAGCAGCCGTGATCGAGAGCCGCCAGCCAGGGGATCCGCCGCCTTCCATCCGCCTCACGGCACCGCTCAGCGGCATGGTTTCAGCGGTGAAAATCGTGCCAGGGCAACCCGTGACGCCCGACGATTCGCTGGTCGAGATCATCGATCTCTCCGAGGTCCACGCCATCGCGGCAGTCCCGGAGCATCTCGTCGGAGGGCTGCGTGTCGGGCAGTCCGCGCACATCCGGGTGATGGCTGTGCCGGGCCGCATTTTCGAGGCCACGCTCGCGCATCTCGGCGCGGAGGCGGATGGGAAAAGTGGCACGCTCGAGGCCGCGTTTCACATCGAGAATCCCGACGGCGTGCTGCGCCCGGACATGCGCGCGGAGTTTTCCATCGTGATGAGCAAGCGCGAGGGCGTGATGAGCATCCCGCGCATCGCGCTGCAAGGCGACGCGACGAACCGCACCGTCTATCGCAAGCACTACGACGAATCGCTGAAGAACACCTTCGTGCGCATCCCGGTGCAAGTCGGTGCGATGAACGACCGCTTCGTGGAAATCACCGGCGGCCTCGTCGCTGGCGATGAAGTCGTGACCACGGGCGCCTACTCGCTCGGCTTCGCCGGAAAAGGCAGCATCTCCCTCAAGGAAGCCCTCGATGCCGCCCACGGCCACGAGCACGCCGAGGACGGGAGTGAACTCACCGCCGGGCAAAGGAGCGGGCAGGCGAAAGGCGGCGGCGGTCACGACCACCACGGCGCGAAGTTCTCGGCGCTCACGATTTTCTCCCTCGCATCAAATGCGCTCCTGCTCGTGCTGCTCGTCGTGGCGATGCTGCGCAAGCCGAGGGCGGACGAAGCGCCGAAGACCGAAGACCCGAAGGCGGCGGCCCACTAGCCATGTTGAACAAACTCATCCGCCTCGCGCTCCACAATCGCGCCATCGTCATCGCGCTGTCGCTGCTGCTCATGGTCATGGGCGTGAAGACGACGATGGAGTTGCCCGTCGAGGTGCTGCCGGATCTCACGAAGCCGACCGTCATCGTCCTCACCGAATCGCCGGGGCTCGCGCCGGAAGAGGTGGAAATCAACGTCACCCAGCCCATCGAGCGCTCGCTGCTCGGCGTCGCGGGACTGACGCGGCTGCGCTCGAATTCCGACGTGTCGCTCTCGCTCGTATATGCGGAGTTCGCGTGGGGCACGGACATCTACAAGGCGCGGCAATTCGTGCAGGAGCGCCTCGCGGGTGTGCGCGGGACGCTGCCAGCGGGTGCGGAGCCGTTCCTCACTCCGGCAGCTTCGCTCATGGGCGAAATCCTCCTCGTCGGCGTGAGCAGTCGCGATGGGAAAATCCTGGCGCGCGACGTGCGGACGCTGGCCGACTGGACCATCCGCCCGCGCCTGCAAAGCATCCCCGGCATCGCTGAAGTGCTGAACATGGGCGGCGGCATCAAGCAGGTGCAGGTGCTGCCGGAGCCAAACCGCATGGCCGCGCACGAGGTTACTTTTCACGAACTCGAAACCGCAGTGAAGGAAGCTGCGAGCAATTCCACGGGCGGCTTCATCAACACCGGCACGACGGAAATCATGGTGCGCAATCTCGCCATGACCGTGCAGCTCGACGACATCGCGCGCACCGTGGTGAAGCGCGTCGGCGACCGCAGCATCACCATCGCGGATGTGGCGCGCATCGAGTGGGGCGTCGAGCCGATGCGCGGCGACGGCAGCGTGAACGGCGTGCGCGGCGTGGTGATGAGCATCACGAAATCGCCGGGCTTCGACACGCTCGGGCTCACCGCAAAGATCGAGGAAGCACTCGCCCAATTGCAAAAGACACTGCCCGCCGGAGTCGAGGCCACAGTGCTCTTCCGCCAGGGCGACTTCATCGAACACGCTGTCGGCAACCTCAAGGAAGCCATCCGCGACGGGGCGATCATGGTCACCATCGTCATCTTCCTTTTCCTGCTTAATTTCCGCACGACGTTCATCACCCTCATGGCGATGCCGCTGTCGTTCGCCATCACGATGCTCGTCTTCAAGTGGTTCGACATCTCCGTGAACTCGATGACGCTGGGCGGCCTCGCCGTGGCCATCGGCATGGTCGTGGAT
>JBEBGK010000598.1:0-3169 GCA_040081515.1 Chthoniobacteraceae bacterium | reverse complement strand
CTGAAATATCTCGGCCCTTTTCATGCCGATGGTTTGACCGTGCCCTCAGTCCCGGTGTTTTTCGACGTCGCCTCCGCGGCAAAGCGCGCCATCAGCGGACTGTCGAAGCTGATGCTGATGTTGAGCACGGAGAGGATTTTGGTCAGCGTATCGTAACGGATCGACAGCTTGCCGTGCTCCAGATCAAAGACCACGGTCTTGCCCACACCCGCGAACTTTGCCAGTTCGGCTTGGGAAAGGCCGCTCGTGCGGCGATGCGTTTTGACGATTTCGTGGAGTTGCTCCATAATGCTGTTATAGCGGTAAAAAGTGTCGAGATTTATGACTGAATACAGCGCCTGTCAGAATAAGTCAATCGTTTTACCGCTATAGCGGTATTTTATGAACAAAATACAGCAGATGTCAGGAGGCTTTCAACTATGCACCAGCGCCCTACCGCTACAGCGGGAATTCCGACAGAGAAACAGGGCCATCTCATCGAACGTTAGCACGGCGTCGAATCCAACGGCGCGACGTGATCGAGCGGCCAATCGCCGATGATCTCGACCCCAGCGGATGTCCGCTGGACATCATCGGCAGGGAACTGCGCACGCGTTTTATCGAGGCCGAACTGCCGAGGCTCGAAGCGCTCAACGAGCCGGACGCTGCCGCCGGCGACGTGCAAGAGCTGAACGGCTTCTTCTGCCGCTGTGCGCTCGTTGCTCGAAAGAAAGAAACGTTCCGCCGGTGTCTGCAACCGGGCAGCGTTGGCGGGGCGACGCGGCGGCTGCACGATGCCGTCGTGAACTTGAATTGCGTCTGGCCTAGGAGAAAGGCCGCTTTACGCGGGCACAGCACCTCCGCTAGATTCGGACAAATGCTTCCTGCCGAAATCAGCAAACCGTCGGGTCAAGACGAAGAAATCGAGCCGTCGCGACTGCTGCTCGACACAGGCAATCTTCGGCTCCTTGAGCACGTTCCTCAGCAGCTGCTGGATACTCCGATTGAGCAAATTGGCACTGGTCCAATACAGGATCGACTCCTTGAAACATTTCGAACGGAAAGTCGCTTCAAGCTGGAGAGCTTGATCCAATCGATTAAATCTCTCGGCTTTTTAAGGAACGATAGACTGATCGTAGCTCGCTACGACGGTCTTCGATTCCTCGTTCTTGAAGGAAATCGCCGACTTTCAGCAGTAAGACACCTGCTTTCATCGGGGGTGCCAATCGAAGCACGGGTCCGTCAATCGTTAGACAGTCTTCCGTGTTTCGTTCTCGATGGCGCCCCAATCTCCGGCGACGATACTCACCTTGCACGATACCGTGACGTAGCGCTGCAGTACATTGGGATTCGCCATCTGACCGGGATTCAACAGTGGGAGCCGGCGAGTCGGTATGAGTTCCTTGCAAGGCTGATTGATGAGCACCACATGACGCCGAATGACGTAGCGGCACATTTCGGCCAGTCAGTCAGCGCAATCCTGCGCGATTACAGGGCGCACCTTCTCTACCGCCATTTCCGGGAGTTTGAAACGGAACACAGATTCAAGAAGCACCGCCTGACATACAACACCTTCGCCGAGGCTACTCGCTCCCCAGATATTCGAACTTGGCTGGGGTGGTCTGACCAGGAGCAACGATTTACCAACGAGTCGCATATCCGCGGTTTTTTCGACTACGTGGTCAAACACCTCGGGGTGGCGCAGCCGGGCTTGTTTGGTGAGGATGAAGAAGATTGGACACCGGAAGACTCTGCTGAAGCGGTGGTAAGACGCTATCGGGACATGCTCAAGCGGCACGATGCCGAAATTGAAAGCAATCTCGAACAAGGGGACTACGCGAAGGCGCACGAGCTTCTCGAACTTCGAAAGATGGGCAAGTTGGAGCAGCGCCTGAATGGCTACATCAACGGCCTCAAATCTGTCTCGAAATCCGAAATGCAGGAAAATCCTGCAGGCGCTGTGAAATTGCTGGATTCACTGAGTCGAGAGGCGCTGGACCTCAAGTCGATTATCGAGCGTCTAATTCCTTGAGCAATGCCGGGGCTTGATAATGCACGTGCGGCGCAGCTTGTCGCGGCGTTCGACAATATTAGTATAGGCTCACCTGAAATCGAGCTCACGGAGTTTGCTACGGCTTCGCTTCACCTGAATCCTTCAGAGCGTGCCTTGCTATTTCCTGAACTTGATTCGCCGCCCGATGATGATCGCCGGATCACCTTGGATCGGGCTGCCGCCAGTCTGGTCGCCCGAAGGAAACAGCTTTTGGAAAAGGAAGGTCGCCTGCCGGATGGTGTCGTTTTTAGGCGCCGTGACGTTCTGCTGGACGCCATAAACTACTTCGTGGAGGGATTGGTCGCTTACCTCATCAGGAACGGTGAAGATGCCTCGTTTATCGAGCGCTTGCGGCATCACGCGGCAGTCCGTGCTTTCGTCGCGGGAATTGGAGATGGATTCCGGTTGGAAGTGCTCGCCGCTGCGATCCTCGGGAGCATTTATGAGCGTTGTTACCCGACTCGGAGAAGTTTTGACCAAGGGATCGATTGCGTAGCGTCGAGCCAGATACTCCCGCTTCATAGTTGGTGTTGCAACGCAGACGTCCTTGCGGAACTCGGGCAACAGGGCGAACGGACACACATTGTTGCTTCCTGCAAGGCGAACGAGGGGAACACCCCGAATGGAATCCCAGCAACCATTTCGCCTGCCCACGTACGAGAACTAATCGGCGGCTGGCTCATTCAGCGAAGTGACTCAGGCCTTTGGACTCGGCGCGCTGGCGTCAAGCTTTTGTCCCCGCTGCAACTCCTTCTGGTAACAACCTATCGACTCAGTGACACGTCGTTGAGCATGTGTCGCGATCTTGGCGTCGCTGTTTGGAGTTTGACCGAGATCATTTTCCTGATCTGCCGTTACGCACCGGACCCAGTGTTCCCACCGGATGCTGGCTTTGTGTTCAATCACGCAGAATTAGACGTTTGGCTTGCTGGGGCCGAAGCAGCGAGAGCTGGCGTTTAGGGTAGGCGTACCTCGGCGAGCCGGTCCAGTTCGTGCGTGAGTTCATCCAGAGATTCATCGCGCCGGCGAACGTTGGTGGTTAGCCCAAGTTCCGCAGTTCGCGCCATGGCGGAAAAATCTTTCCCTTTAGCCGCGGCGCGGCGGGGTGGTGTCGCCTCTGTGGGGAGGTTGTTTTGG
>JBEBGK010000597.1:0-3174 GCA_040081515.1 Chthoniobacteraceae bacterium | reverse complement strand
CTTCTAGGACAATAATTCCCACCATGCCCGAATCCAAGACAACGACTCCAAATCCACCGGCCGCGAACCGGGCCAAGGAGATTTTCGCCGAGGCCCCGGAGGTCTGCCGCAACCTCATCAAACTCATTCTCCAGGAAGAACGCGGAGTGGAGCACATGCAGCGTCGGGGTGCGATCTATAAAGCAATTCTCGACATCATCCGGCGCACTGTTCAATGAAACTAAAGAAGCTCACGCTGAAAAACTTTCGCCAGTTCAAAGGAGAGCAAGAGATCATCTTCTCGGACTTGGATGATCGGAATGTGACCCTCATTCATGCGGAAAATGGATTCGGAAAGACGGCCCTTCTCAATGCATTGCTTTGGGGCTTTTACGGCGCCGATGGATTGACCTCAGATCTCGAGAAACCGGAAAGCATCGTGCATGAAGGAACCGCCGCTGGTGCGAATAACGGGGATATCGCAGCGAGCGTCGTAATCCAGTTCGAACATGAAGGAGACCGCTACTTCCTCACTCGGTCACTTTCTCTTACACAGCAGAAAATTAGACCGGAGAAGACGGATCTGGTTCTGAATGTGATGAGGGACGGACAAACCTTTCCGGAACCTGGTCCTCAGCAGCGGCTCAATACAATTCTGCCGCAAGAGATTAGCCCGCGCATCTTCTTCAATGGCGAACGCATCGACCATCTTGCGATGCGAGAGCATGCCAAGGAGGTGACGGAAGCCATCGAGCAAATGCTCGGCCTGCAGTTGCTGCGAACAACCATCGAAGATCTTCAACACCAGAGCGTGCGAGGCGAGTTGAGGAAGGAACTGCGCGAGCTGGTCAGTGATGAAAAGCGCGCCCTCGTCGATCAACTCAATGAGTTGGATGCGGCCAAGCTGCGTCTCGAAAACGACCAGGCCGAGGCGGGTAAAGAATTCACCGCCGCCGAGGCGGAAATTGCGAAGATCAATACCCAATTGGAGAAGGATCGAGCGGCCTATGAGCTCCAGAAACAACGCGAGGCCCTTGAGGGTCGCGAAACGGAGCTGGGCACGCGCCTTGACGATGTGCGCAAAAAACTGGGGCGCCTACTGGCGGAGGACGGTTACACCTTATTTGGCGATGACTTGGTGAATCGGGGACGTGAGATCGTCAACCGCCTGCGGGCGGAAGGAAAGATTCCTGCCCGCGTGTTGAATAGCTTTCTTCTTGAACTTCTGAACAACAAGACCTGCATCTGCACACGCCATCTGAGTGAGGGCAGCCCGGAACGGAAGGCTGTGGAGGAACTTCTCACCGTGGCAGGGGATCAGGCGTTCAATAATGCCGTCGGAGCGCTTGATCATGCCATTGGTGTCATCGAAGAAGCGAGCCGACAGACCCGCTATCAACTCAGCGAGCTAAACCGCGAGCGACTTCAGATGGAAGGCGAGTTGAAAGTGGTCGGCGAGCAGATCGAGAGCATCCATCAGCAACTCGGTGGCCGGGCTGGCGACACGGTCGCGCAACTGGAAGCCAAACGCAGCGAGTGGCTCCTCAAGCGCGATGAGATCAAGAATCTCCAAGGCCGCCTGGCTCAGCGTTTAGACGACAACGAGAAACAGCGTGAAGTCCTCAAAGCGCAGCTTTCTGCCATCCGGGACCAAGAGGAGAACGCTCGCAAGGCGCAGCGGCGCCTGGACACCTTGGAGCAGTGCATCACGGTGCTCGATCAGATCCTCAAGGCGGAGCGCGAGGCGCTTCGGCCTTACTTGAACGAAGAAATCAATCGCCACTTCCAGTCCATCATTGATCGCGACTACTGGGCTGAACTCTCTGAGGACTTTGTGCTCACCATTCGCAAAAATGTGGCCGGCGGCGGGGACATCGATGTAGCTCAGTCCACTGGCCAACGGCAGATTACTTCGCTGGTCTTCATTGGGAGTCTCGTCGCGCTCGCCGAGGAGCGCACCAAGGTTCCAACGATCCTCAAGGGGATTTCAGGGTCGGTTTATCCACTCGTCATGGACTCGCCGTTCGGGCAGCTCGGCGATCGTTTTACCCGCGGAATTGCACGGCTGATTCCCAAGCTCGCTTCCCAAGTCGTAATCCTCGTCACTGCTAAGCAATACAAAGGCGCTGTGGAGGAGGAACTGAAGACAAGTGGCCGCATCGGCAAACGCTACATGCTCGTTTACCAGGCGCCGTCGCTGAAAGAGGATGCCGCAGATGAGTTGGCGGTCGAAGGGAACATGTATAAGCAATACTCCGTCAGCGATGAAGAGATGACCGAGATCCGCGACATTGAAGCCTAAGAATATGAGCACTATTGCTGATGCGGCAGAAGCAGCACTCCGCGAAATCGGGCGAACCGCAACGCTCGACGAAATCTACGCCAAGATCCTGGAACGGAATCTCTACACCTTCGATACGGATGTGCCAGAACACGTGCTTCGAACGCAAATTCACCGCTACTGCGATAACACCACTCGCGTGGACAAGTACTCAACCCCTCGGTTCACGCAGTTGGGGGAAGACACTTACGCTATGACGAACCAACGCACTCGACAGGCCAGTGGCATACGCAGAATCCATCGGGCCAAAGACAAAGAACCCATCATACAGAAAATGATCGAGGAGATTGGTGTCTTTCGTGAGATATGGCGGCTCCTGCTTTTCGCCGCGGTCCTAGGAATGAAGGGCGGCAGACGAGACGCTTTAGAAGATGTGGACTCGGGAAAGGGCATTGACCAAGCGACATTCGGCAACTCCCGAGCCTGGCCCGGCGTAGTGTATCTCCTCTCGCTCGTCGATTCCGGAAATCCCTCCGTGTTATCGGACACTTCCGAAGACGCCCGTATTCAGGTGTTCGAGGAGTATGCCAACGGTGGATTGGCATTGATGAAAGAGCATTTCGACCAATCGCCTAGCAATCTACAATCTCTGATCGACTTGGCCGAGCGTTACGGCGCAACGCAAACAGCGGCGCCTCCCGTTGTCGACCTCTCGTTCCTGTAGGCATTTTAGGTTCTGTCCCATTTCAGAAGGTCGTCGATCGACTTGGCGGTTTGGATTTTGGTAATCCCTCGCTCAAGATGCTCCTTAAAGAATTGTGACAACGCATGTGCATCAGCGAGATTGACGCCTTCGTTTAGGGCTCGTTTGGCGAGAATTATTGGCAATACGTCGCTGACAGGACCCGCGAACG
>JBEBGK010000596.1:0-3177 GCA_040081515.1 Chthoniobacteraceae bacterium | reverse complement strand
GATGCCTTCACCACCACGACCTACACCGTCACCGTCACGCGCAGGACGCCGTACGAGGACTGGATCGCCGCGAACAGCCTCACCGGACCGAATTCGGCGGCAGACGAGGACTTCGACGGCGATGGCGCTTCCAACTTCATGGAGTTCGCGCTGAACACCGATCCCCGGGTTCCCTCCGCCGCCCTCCTCCCCATCGTCACGACCACGGTGAATCCCTCCGACAACGAGCATTACCCCACCATCACCTACCGCCGCCGCATCACGCCCGGCACTCTCACCTACGTGATCCGGAGTTCCCCAAATCTGGGCACGTGGACCGACGTCCCCGGCTCGCAACTCGAGCAGATCGGCCCCGCGGATCCCGTCGGTGACGAGACCACGGAGACGGTGACCTTCCGCATCCTGCCCTCTCTTGAAGACGCGCCTTCACGGCGTTTTCTGCGATTGAAAATCAGCAACTGACGCAGCACGAATCGCCCGCCCGGTTCCGCATTTCCTACAACCAGTCCGAAGCATCGGACTGGATCCATTCCTGGAAATCGACCCCGCTCCTCGAAAGGGCGAAAGCGAACAGGATCAGGCTCAGCGCGGCGATCTCACGTCGGCCGAACCGGTCGGCGGGGCCATGGGAACGGATGAAATTCAGCAGCGCACCCGTGGGACAGCCGTAGTGACAGTAGGCCATCGGCACGAAACACGCCGCGACGAGTCCTGCGATCGCGATCGCCATCGTCGCCCATCCAGCCGCGCGAATCGAATAAGCATCGAAGGGCTCGAATGCCGCGAGATCGTGCGGCAACACCAGCATCACCACGACAAGGATCGTCGCGAGCGTGAGCGCCGGCAGCCATCGCAGCCCCGCGGCGAAATCCTTCGGCAGCGCGATCCGCCATCGCTTCGGTGCGACGCGCGCGAGCAGTTCCTGCGCGTGCCCGTGCGGACACAGTTGCTGGCAGTAGAGCGGTTTTCCGGTCCCCCACGGGAAGGCCAGCGCGGCCGCAAGCATCAGCACCAGCCCCGGCGCGGTCCGCCACGGCGCCCCGTTCTGCGCCCAGCCCACCATCAGCGTCTGCGCGAGCAGATCCGCATTGATGAATCCGACATACACGATCACGAGCACCTGAAAACCCCGCCGCAGCCAGGGACGCCCGTGCGCACCGGTGAATGCGAGCACGGTCCCGGCGATCACGATCACCGCGAGCCCCACATCGCGGAACCCGACGCGAACAGGCACATGCGCCTGCGCCCGGGCCGAGTCAGCCGCGCGCAGCCTGCGCACGATTCCATCCGCAATCGCGAGACTCGTCATCGACGCGCCGCTCACGCCTTCGATCCCCTCCTCCTCCGGTGTGCGCCCGGCGACCTCGTCCCATGTGCGCCCGTTCCATGTCTTGAGGAAGCTGCGATCCCTCCGGACATCGTCCACATGATCCACCGTGTCCTGGCTCGCGCGAATCCGGACGCCGAGCACCCGGGCGGCTTCGTCGAATGCGACGAGCGTATTGGTCGAACCGCGGTAGCCGATGATCGCGTCCGACACCGGCGCAGTTTGCAGTACGTAGCCGATCCGCGCGCCATTCGCGCCGATGACATACCACCCTTCACGTTCGCTCTCATCGATCTCGATCCGGGATGCCGAGGGGAAAAGCGCCTGCACCTCCCCGAGTGTCAGCGGTCGCAGCGACTCCACGCGCGTCCGCACCGCGTGCTCCCGGAGGATCCACGCAATCGCGACCAGGATCGCGAGGCGGTAGAGTTGAAGCAAGGCACGGCGCACAACGGCGCACCGTGCCAGAGCGGGCCCTTCCATTCCAAGCAGCTATCCACGCCCCGCGGACAGCGGAAACCACTCCCGACCTGCTCGGCATGAAGCCCAACACCGTGGAGTCGCAGATCCGCCGCCTGCGCGGGCAATGGCGCGACCTCCTCATGCAGCAGGTCACCGCGACGCCCGACGATCCCGCCCCCGAGGCCATCAAGTCCGAATTCACCGAACTCATCGCCTGCGTGTGATGGCTTGGAACTAAGGACGCGCAATGTGGGGCCGACAACCTGTCGGCCGGCTGGATGGGCGCAGGCGGCGGGATGGCGCGGATGCAACAAGCGCCCGTTCCCCCATGCGTGTCCCGAGGCAGACGAACCGGGCCGACGAGTCGTCGGCCCCACATTGCCAACCTGCAACTCCGCCTCCCCATTTCCCGAAGCAATGAGTAGAACACCCACAGAATCATGTCCCGCGACGCTGCCCCGCATTCCTTCCTCACCACGCACTGGAGCCTCGTGCATCGCGCGGTATCGAAGCACGACCCCGACGCACAGGCGGCCCTCGCGCAGCTCTGCGGCGCGTGCTGGTTCCCGATTTACGCCTACATCCGCCGCTCGGGGAAAAGCCCGCACGATGCCGAAGATCTCACGCAGGGTTTCTTCGCCCGGTTGATCGAGAAAAACTTCCTCGCCACTGCCGACGGTGACAAAGGCCGGCTGCGCACCTTCCTGCTCACCTGCGTGCAGCGCCATCTCGCCGACGAGCACGACCGCGCGATGACGCAGAAGCGCGGCGGCGGGCGCATCGTCGAACTCGACGCTTTCACCGCCGAGCAACGCCTCGCCGCCGAGCCCGCCGACGAACTCACCCCCGAACGCTACTTCCAGCGCCGCTGGGCGCTCGGCATGGTGGACACCGCGATGCGCGCGCTGGAGGCCGAATACGCCGCGCAGGACAAAGCCGCGCTCTTTGAAAAACTGCGCCCCTTCCTCGGGTTCACCGCCAGCGTCGAGGAAAACTACCAGGCCACCGCCGACGCCCTCGGCATGAAGCTCAACACCGTGAAGTCGCACATCCGCCGCCTGCGCGAGCAATGGCGCGACCTCCTCATGCAACAGGTCGCCGCGACACTCGACGATCCCACGCCCGAGACCATCAAGGCCGAACTGGCCGAGCTGATCGCCTGCGTGTGATGCGGACACTCCTGTAGCCGACGACGTAAGGAGGCGGGCTGAACGGAAGTCGCAGCACGGAACGCGGAGAGGAGAATGCAACCGTCAACATTCTAGCCGTGATGCGCATTCCGAGTTTCAAGGTGCCCGCCTCCTTACGTCGTCGGCTACAAACTTTCCCTGCAACTCCCGTCGCCCAATCCCGAAGAAGCTGGTAGAACCCACCCAAGCTCATGAACG
>JBEBGK010000595.1:0-3179 GCA_040081515.1 Chthoniobacteraceae bacterium | reverse complement strand
CGCCGCGCGCAATCCATTCGCCATCGGCTGGCCCCACGCCGCGCTCTTCAGCTCGATGGGCAACGCCTCGCCGCCCTGCACGGCGCGTGCCTTGTCGAACTGCATAGGGATGTCCGCCCAGCTCACCGGCGCGGTCGAGATGGCCGTGATGTCGTCGAGCAGCGCGACGGCCTCCGCCTGCGCCCAATCGCGCGAAGCATCCAGCCGCAGACGCAGCGCCGCGAGCTTCTTCGATTCCTCGGAATCCGGCGACTGCTTGATGAAACGATCCACCTCCCGCGCGACGTGCCCGATGAGCGCGCCGGGAATCTTCCCATCCGTCCGCGCGCTCGCCTGCCACTTGCGGAAAAGCGACTGCGCGTATTCGTGCTTCGGCTGGAATTCCGCATCGTCAGAGCGCGGGACGGCATCCGCGCCCTTCGCCTGCTCGGTTTCCTTCGTCAGGATGAGATCATTCACCCGCGGATATCCGGTGGGCAACTTGCGGCCGAAGTCCCCGCGGATGTAGAGCGTCATGGTGCCATCCTTGACGGGCCTCAACGTGCCGCGATGCACTGTCGTTTGCCCTTCCAGTGCGACGTTGGCTTCGATCAGTTTCTGGATCAGACCATTCGCGTCCGGTCCGACGAGATTGAGCTGCCGGGCGTCCACGACCGGCTCCGTGGATAATTCCGAAGTCATGACCGCTTCGCCCTTCCGGACTTCCCATCCCTGATTCTCACCAAACCGGAGCGTGACGCTCACGCCGTCTTTGCGGCCTTTCCAGACACCACGAAGCGAGTCCGCATCCAGCTTCATCGCTGCCACCTGCTTCTTCTCAAAAGCCGCGAAACTCTCTGGGAACAGCCACTGGCGATGGATCCAGAACCTGTGATCTTCTTCGCCCTTTGCACCGTCACCTTGCGCGAAGCATTTCTCCATCGCTGGAATGGACTCGTCCCACTCGTCAACGAATCCCAACGGAAAAGCCGCGATGTAGGCTTCGGGGTGCCCGCTTCCCAAGTGGTTCAGTATCGTTTTCAGGCCATCCTTGTTGCCGAATACTGAGTAATCATAGGCCGCGAGCGACAGGGTCAAAATGCGCGATTCGATGTCGCGACTCTTCAGCTTCTCATCGCTGATCAAGTGACGAAACTGCGGGGCCTTCTCCACTGCAGCCCTGAGGATTTGTTCGGAAAGCCGCCAGATTTCTCCGCCCTCATTGTTCGGTTTTGCCGCAAGGCGGGCGAGCAGTTCCGGATCATATTTGCCTTCGAAGAAACTCATCGGCGGCGGCTTGCTCCAGTCCACCTTCCGGGCTGGTTTCATAGCGCCACCTGGTTGGTGGGATCCGCCTTTCTCCTGGCGCTTCAATATCAGATCCTTGACTCCAGGGTAGCGCGGCGGTTCCCCTGGGAAATCCGCGCTCAATTGCAGAGATAGGGTCCCAGCTTCACCGGGAAAGAGAACTCCGCCCGCGATCTGGTATTTTTTATCAGGGCTCTCCTTGTTGATTTCCAACGAGCTGCCTTTGGGTCCAGCCACTAACTCTGCGGCGGCCAGCCTATCCCCATGTTTGATTTCCCAACTAATCTTCTCCCCGACGCGCAATTCTACTGTCACTCCATGTTTGCTGCCTTTCCACACTCCCTGCAGGGACTTCGGATCCAGCTTCGGAGCGCCTTCGCTTTTCTTTTCAAACAGAGCCAGCTTTTCGGGATATAGGTATTCTCGCTGGTCCCAGAACATTGAAGCGGAAACGGAACTGGCTACATCTCCGCTCATGCAAAATTGCTTAAGCTGGGCTATCGGGGAGACATCCCATTCATCAATATAGCCCAAAGGGACAACGGCCTGAGGATCGCCGCCAAGGGGCTGCTTGGCCAATTCATCCATCAGAAACTGCAGAGCCTTCCGGTTTCCATTCAGGGAATAGTCATACGCCGCCAGGGCCAGGGCCAGACTGTGATGCTCATCATCACGCCGCTTCAATTCCTCGTCCTGTAGCAAGGGTTGCAGTTCCGCAGCCTTCTCTGCGGCGGCTTGCAGGATCGAGACCATCAGTTCGCGAATATCGCCCCTCGACTGCTTCACCTTAGCGGCAAGTTTGAGAGTGGCCTCCGGATTGTATGGATTCGCCAGTTTGTCCATCACGGGGAACTTGCTCCAGTCTACCTTTCTCCTTGGCTCTGCGCCCTTCGGAGTCTCGGTCGCTGCCGCCGTTTCAACAGCCGGAAACGCCTTCACCAACTCCGCGCGCAACTCTCCGGGAATGGAGGCGATGCCTGCGGGGAGTTCTGTTTCCGTCAGCTTGCCGGGCATGGTGAAGTCGAACTTCCGCACGCGCGTTTTTTCCGCGACCCACACGACGCCGCTGCCGTGCCGCCAGACGATGCCGTGCGGGACCCTGCGGTCTTCTTTGTCCTTCACATGGATGGTGTGCGGATGCCGCACAGGCGAGGGCGGCATGAACACGAGGTTTGCGTGCTTGCCGTAGTGTTGGAGAAAAACGGAGTCCGTCACCTCGTATAGTCCTGAGCCGTTCGCGGTCATCACGGTGCCGCGATAGTCTGCGGGGGCGGACGTGACTTTGAATGTCTGCTCGCCAGCTTTTAGCCAACCAGCGTAGCGGGCGAGCGGCGGGAGCGATTGAAAGCGGGCGGTGAGTTTCGCGAGCGCGTCGGGCGAGTCATCGGCGACGAATGCTGCTACGTCGGCATCGGAGGCATCGTCGCCCGTGAGATTGAGCGTCACGCGTCGGATGAGGCTCTCGCGGTCGGCGCGGGATTTTGGCATCGGCGAGACGCGATCAATGCACCTGGCGACGAGCACTTTCCACTCGATTGGTTTTTTTCCAGGGCCTTCGTTCCGAGTCGCCGTCATCGGGCTCCACTTCAGTTTCACGGTCGCATCCGTCGGTGCCATCATCACGATGCCGTGCGAGTCCGGCGTATCGGTGTGGCGTCCGGCTGCGATAGTGAGTCGTGCGCCTTGGACGGAAATCCAGTGCCCCGGCTCCAGCCGCACCGAGTATTTTGGTTTGGAGGGGCCATCTTTCATCTGGCCGTTGTCACCGTTTGGAAACGTCAATGCCGTGAGGATATCCCGGCCCTGCCCGTCGAGCGCTTCGGCAAGGTCCATGGAGCGAAAACCCACGGGAAACACGAGCGGCGCAGTGCCCGAGTTGTGGTAGTGAACGG
>JBEBGK010000043.1:0-11964 GCA_040081515.1 Chthoniobacteraceae bacterium | reverse complement strand
CGAACCAGGCCGCGGCGGCGGGCCGTGTGTGGCTGGCAAAGAGGCCCGCGCCGATCAACCCGCGCGACGTGCTGAGCTTCGCCGAGGCGCTCGCAGATGCCGGCTCGGATGAGGCGCACGCTTTCATCGAAAAGATGCGCGCCACGCAGGCCGGTGAAGCCGCGACGATCGAGGCGCTGCTGCGCGTGCGCCAGGGCCGGCCCGATGAGGCGGCGGCCGCGCTGCTCGCCGCGTACACCGCGTTCCGATCCGACGCGTGGCCGCTCGCCCGCGTGCAGTTGCGCTCATTCGACCTGGCGGTGGAAATCCTCGGCGCCCGCCCGGGTCACACGACGCCCTTTTTCGACGCGCTGAAGACGGGCCCTTTCCCTGGATACCTCATGGAGGCGGCCCGCCGGCAGATGCTCGTGCGGCTCGAGCTCCGCCGCTGGCAGAACGGCGAGGGCACGACGAATATCGGCTACGCGCTGCTCGAGCCCTGGGGCTTCTGGACGGGCGACTACCTGAAGAGCCGTTACACCTTCTACAAACGCACCGGCCTCGGCGATGCCGTGCGCGCCCGGCGTGAACTGGAGTCATTCCTGGAGTCCGACACATCCCCGTTCGATCGCGATCTGGAACCGGCGAAACCGGCGACGCCACCCGCAGCCACCGCCGCGCGCTGATCCAATCACGGGCCGGCCGGGGCCGGGACTTGCCCCTTGGCAGCAACCGGGCTTGCTGATACGTACAGTCACGAGGGTGCCCCGATGAACAATGCCTTTCTGAAATCCACGGGCCGGGTGCTGGGGCTTGCGCTCCTGTATTTCGTGACAGGCCGGCTGGGACTGATGCTCCCGGCCTTTGGCTCGCACATCACGCTGCTCTGGCTGCCCTCGGGGATTGCGGTGGCGGCGCTGCTGCGGTGCACCTTTTTCTGCTGGCCGGGCGTGGCGCTCGGGGCGCTGGCGGTGAACTACTCCATGGGAATCGCTCTGCCGGAGGCGCTCGGCATCGCGGCCGGCAACACGGCAGGCACTGTGCTCGCAGCGTGGATCCTGCGGTGGACGGGCTTCCACCCGGCCTTCGATCGCCGGCGCGACATCCTGCTCCTCACCGGCGCGGCGATGCTGGGAATGCTCGTCCCGGCAGGCAACGGTGCGGCAATCCTCGCCCTCGGCGGCGACCTCCCGGGTGCCCGGGTGGCCGCATGGCTGATCTGGTGGGCCGGAGACACGATGGGCGTGGTGGCCGCCGCGCCGTTGCTGCTCGCCTTTTCCAAGGAGCAGTTGCGCACGATCAACTCCCGGCGCGGCGAGTTTCTGGTCTGGCTCTTCGTGACGATTCTCGTCGTTGCCGGCGTGTTCGTCATCCATCCGAATCTCGGTGGCCAGATGTGGGCGCGTGCATTTCTCCCACTGCCCCTGGTCGCCTGGGCGGCATTGCGATTCGGCACCATGGGGACATCGTTCGCGATCATCCTCCTGTCTGTCGGCGCGGTGTATGGAACGGCGACCGGCCGCGGCCCGCTCAACCGCGAGAACCCGGTGGAGGAGGCGGTGGGACTGTGGCTCTACATGGCGACGAGCGCCCTGATCGGCTGGCTGATCACCGCGCTGCACTCCGCCCAGGTCAAGGCCACGGGCATCCGGGGTCTCCTCGAGCAGGCGCTCACCGATGTCTCCCTAGGCGTGCTGCTCGCGGATCTCGGGCGGAAGATCACCTACACCAACGCCGGGTTCACCCGCCTCACGGGTTACGCAGAGTCGGAATTGCTGGGACAGGACTGCCTCGTCCTGCTCGGATCGGAGACGGATCGCGACACGATCGAAAAGCTGGGAAAGGCCATGGATGGCGACGGATACTTCGACGGCGAATACCTCGCCTACCGCAGGAACGGCACGACGTTCTGGAATGCGCTCCTCACTTCGCCGGTCCGCGACGAGCAGGGTGAAATCACCGGGCTCCTCGCCGTGCATCGCGATTTCACCACGCGACGCAGGGCCGAGGCGGCACTGCGCGAGAGCGAGGAGCGTTTCCGCAGGCTCATCGAGCACGCGCCCGAGGCCATCGTGCTCCTGGACACTGCGACCGGACAGTTCGTCGAGGCCAATCCCGCGGCCGAGCGGCTTTTCAAGCTCCCTGCCGCCGCGCTCTACCGCTTCGGACCGCTCGAACTGAGCCCGCCCATGCAACCCGATGGACGGCCGTCGCTCGAAAAGGGTCACGAACTGATCGCGCGCGCCATGGCGGGCGAAACGCCCGTCTTCGAGTGGACGCACCGCGACGCGGATGGACGCGATATCCCGTGCGAGGTCCGTCTCCTGCGCATCGAGATCGGCGGCCGGGGGGTGGTGCGCGGCAGCATCACCGACATCACCCAGCGCAAGCAGGCCGGGGAAGCGCTCCGGCTGGCCGACCAGAAACTGAGGCTCCATTTCGAGCAGACACCGATGGCCGTGATCGAATGGGACCTGAATTTCCGCGTGACCCACTGGAATCCCGCAGCACAGGCGATTTTTGGCTTCAGCCCCGCGGAAGCAATCGGACAGCATGCCTCGTTCATCGTGCCGGAGGAATCCCGCGATCACGTGGACGTGGTGTGGCAGGCCCTGCTGAAGAAGGTCGGCGGCGAACGAAGCTCGAACGAGAACGTGCGCAAGGACGGCAGGACGATCTTCTGCGATTGGTACAACACCCCGCTCGTGGACGAGCACGGGACGGTCGGCGGTGTCGCCTCGCTCGTGATGGACAACACCGATCGCAGGCAGGCGCAGCGTCTCCTGGCCTGGGAAAAGAACGCCCTGGAACTGATCAGCAGCCCCGCATCGCTGCACGAGGTGCTCGACGGCCTCATGTACGGCCTGGAAAAACAGGCGCCGGGCGCCCTTTGCTCGATCCTTCTGCTCGACACCGACGGGACCCACCTCCGGCACGGCGCCGCCCCCAGTCTGCCGGACGCCTACAATCGCGCCATCGACGGCGTCGCCATCGGGCCCACCGTCGGCTCCTGCGGCACGGCCGCGTATGCCAACAGGCAGGTCATCGTCGAGGACATCAACAGCGACCCGCTCTGGGCCGATTACCGCGAAGTCGCGCTCAGCCACGGGCTCCGCGCCTGCTGGTCCACACCGATCCAGGGCAGCCACGGAAAAATCCTCGGCACCTTTGCCATCTACTACCGGGAGCCGCGCAAGCCCTCCACCGCCGAGTTCGAATTGCTCGCGCGCGCGGTCGGCATCGTCCGCATCGCCATCGAGCGCAAGCGGGCGGAGGAGGAAATCCGCGCGCTCAACGCCGATCTCGAGCGCCGCGTCCAGGAACGCACCGCCGAATTGCAGGGCGCGAACAAGGAACTCGAGGCCTTCAGCTACTCCGTCTCCCACGACCTCCGCGCGCCGCTCCGGGCGATGGACGGCTTTTCGCGCCTCGTGGCGAAAAACTACTCCGACCGGCTCGATGACGACGGACGACGGATGCTCGATGCGATCCGCGGCGGAGCGAAACGCATGGGGCGGCTCATCGACGATCTGCTCGCCTTTTCCCGGCTCGGCCGGCAGCCGCTCGATCCGTCCCGGATCGACATGACCGCGCTGGCGCAGGCGTCCTTTGACGAACTGGCCGCGCTGGATCCCGCGCGCAAGCTGCGGCTGGATCTCCACCCGCTCCCGGAGGCCCTCGGCACGCCGGCCATGATCCGGCAGGTGTGGGTGAACCTCATCAGCAACGCCATCAAGTTCACCAAGGACCGCCCGGTCGGCGAGATCGAGATCGGCACGCGCAGCGGCGCGGAGGGCGGGACCGTTTATTACGTCAGGGACAACGGCGCCGGCTTCGACATGCGTTACGCGGCCAAGCTCTTCGGGGTCTTCCAGCGCATGCACAGCATGGAGGAATTCGAAGGCACGGGCGTCGGCCTCGCGCTCGTCCAGCGCATCGTGCAGCGGCACGGTGGCCGCATCTGGGCCGAGGCCGAGGTCGATCGCGGCGCGACGTTCTCCTTCACGCTCTCAAGTCCCCCCAAGTGAACCGCCGACGGGGATTCCCGCCGGGCTCCGCCCCTACTCCACCACCCGGATGTCCGCCGGCGCGCGCAGTTCGATCTCGGGCTTGTCCTTGTAGGCGATGATCTCCCCGTGGAGCTCGACGGTCTTTCCCTCGAGGCTTTCGAGGCTGCCTCCAAATGCAGCAGCGATGCCGGCGAGATGCTCCTTTTTCACGATGGCGACGAACTGATCCCGCGTGTTCCCCTCGAAGTTGATGAAGGTGACGCTCGCGTTCTTCGTCTGGCCCACCTGCGAGACCCTGCCGCGGACGGTCGCGATTCTTCCCACGGCGGCGGTGATGGCGGCCGCGTCATTCGCGAGGAGCACTCCGGGGAGATCGACGGGCACATTCGGCGCGGGGATCGAGGAAAGTTCCTTCAGCCCCGCGGCGACGTCGATCCGCGGGGTGAAGTCGCCCTTTGAAAAATCCACGTCGAGCACGACGGGGTGGTGATCGCTCAGGCCGGGGTACGCCTTCACGAATGCCACCGGCTTGCCGAGCCCGGCGGTGTAGATGTGATCGAAGCAGTTGTCCGCGAAGGAGCCCTCGCACGGGATCGTCGTGCGATCCGCGAATGGCACGCCTTGGTGCGTCCACCACAGTCCGGCGCCCGCCAGTCCGCGCAGCGTCGGGTCCCCGGCGAATTTCGGATCGTCCGCGGAGGTGTTCATGTCGCCCGCCACCACGACCGCGCACGGCCCGCGTTTGCCATACAGGGCGACCATGTCCCGCACATGCGCGAGGAGCTGGCGCGCGGATTCCGCCCGCATGGAGACATTCGGATCGAACGGCCCCACGTTGCTCTTCAAATGCAGCGACCAGCACAGCAGGAACCGCCCGCCGCCCGCATCCAGCGCCGCAAATGCATAACCGCGCGGCGGCCCGTAATGCCCGCCGGTCCACGTCGCCGACCACGAGGACTCCGCCGGCATCCTCGCCGCCACCACCTGGTTCTGCGGGCGCGCATCGGGGATCATCCGGTCGAATGCGGTGACCACATGCGGCGTGAGCCCCGGCACCGCCTCGCAGAGTTTCGCCGCGCCATCCCACCCACGCACTTCCTGGAGCAGCAGCACGTCGGGCTTCAGCTCGGCCACCGCCTTCTGCGCCGCGGCCATGTGCTCCGCCGCCATCGCGGGCGTGGTATCGGGCTTGCGCCCGGGGACCCACTGGAGATTCCAAGAGACGATGCGCGCCTTGCCGGCGGGTTTCTCCGCCGGCGCCGGGGTTTCGGCGATGGCGTCCGGCTTCCGCTGGTCGCATGCCGCGAGGAGCAGCGTCGCAAGGAAAAGAAACGCGAGACGAAGCGGGAGGCGTGGTTTCATAGAGGCACGGGATTCTCCGCATTCCACCGGTGAAATGCGAGCGCCGGATCGCCGGAACTCAGCCGTGCAACGACTCGAACATCTCCGCCACGCGCTCGATCCGATGGGCCCGGCCCGTCTGCTCGTCGATCTCGATGAGCGCGCCGTGCAGTTTCACCGGGCCGTTCGCCACCGGATACTGGATCGGACGCCCCGTGAGGAACCGGTGAAGGATGGGCTCGATCTCCCGGCCCAGGCAGCTCACCACCGGGCCGCACATCCCGGCGTCGCACAGGAACGCGGTCCCGCCGGGGAAGATCTGCTCGTCGGCCGTCTGCGTGTGCGTGTGCGTGCCGACGACCGCGCTCACCTTTCCATCGAGAAAACGGCCCATGGCGATCTTCTCGCTCGTGGTCTCCGCATGCATGTCCACAAAAATGACGGGCGTCTCCTGGCGCAGGCGCTCGACCTCGGCCTGCATGACGAGGAACGGATTCTCCAGCGGCGGCTGCATGAAGGTGCGGCCCTGGACATTGATCACCGCCACCTTCCCCTTCGGCGTCTCGAGCACGATGCTGCCGCGGCCTGGCGTGGCGGGTGGATAATTGATCGGGCGCAACAGCCTCGGCTCCATGTCCAGATGCGGGACGATTTCCTTCTGATCCCAGATGTGATCGCCGCTGGTGATCACCGCGACCCGCGCGCGGAGCAAGTCGGTGCAGATTTTCGCCGTGATGCCGCGGCCATTCGCCGCGTTCTCGCCGTTCACCACGACGAAATCGATGCCGCGTTCGTCGCGCCATCTCGGCACCATCTCGATCACCGCCCTGCGACCCGGTTCGCCCACGATGTCGCCGAGGAATAAAAGTTTCAACATGCCGCGAGACGATGGCGGAGATCGGCGGCTTTGTCACCACGAAGGAAATGGACACAAGTTCACTTGACCCCCGGCGGACTGTCAAACGACCGTGGCGTCGATCGCGGGCATCTGAATGGCGATCCTCTGAATGATGAAACCACCCCCTATCCTCGTCGTCCTGGGTCTCGGATTCTGGGCGCTTTTCATTTCCCTCACGCCCGCCGTCGCCGGCTTCTCGACCCTGTGGACCGCGGGAACTCCTGATGGGACGCCAAACGAATTTGGCTCGGAAGACTACTCGTCGAACAACCTGCCGGGCAGCGCGACGGTGCGGGATGATGATTACTATTTCGCCGGCAATTATCCGGGGCCGATCGGCGCGCTCGCGGCGGCGGAGGCGGTGGGGAATTTCGAGCGGGCGCTCACGAGCGGTGATCCAAATGACCGCATCCACTTCAACCTGACGGCGGCGCAGGCCGGGGCGACTGCACGATACCGCATCACCTTCCGGCTGCTCTGGGGCGGATGGTGGAATGCGGCGACCCAGACGGGCGGCCAGGGATTCGGCACGCACAATATCGCGGTGCGGATGAACGGGGAGACGCTCACGACGCGCGTATTCACCGGCGACTACACGATGACGGTGATCGCGAATTCCGCCCAGTCCGCGGCAGTTGCCGGTGCGAACCGGATCGAGATGTCCCGCACCGGCGGAACTCCGAGTGCGTGGATTCAGTTCGACTACGTGACATTCGAGGTGGATCCCACCGCGCTCACGGATGCCGATGGCGACGGGCTGCCGCAGTGGTGGGAAATCGACAACGGGCTGAGTGACACGAGCGGCGCGGATGCGGCGGCGGATTCGGATCTGGACGGTCTGACGAATGCGCAGGAATTCGTGCGCGGAACCAATCCGCAGATCGCCGACAGCGATGGCGACGGGCTGAAGGACGGCGTGGAGACAACCACCGGCATCTACGTGAACACGGCAAACACGGGCACGAATCCGCTGAATGCCGACACGGACGGTGATTCGCTAAGCGACGGCGCCGAGGTCGCGCTCGCGCCGCCGACGAATCCGCTCCTCGCGGACACCGACGGGGACGGCGCGCCGGATGCGTGGGAGGTGCGCACTGGCTATGCGGCGACGAATGCCAGCAGCACGCCACCGGCTTTTCCCTACGCCATCGGGCTGAAATTCGTCGCCGACATCGCGCCGGACGACGCCTTTGCACCGCGGGAGATCACCGGGCTCGTGCCGCAGATGAATTGGAATAGCACCCGCGTGCTGACGACATGGAACAGCCCGGGCGGGAACACTGCGGATGTCGTCGCGCCGACGCCTGGGGTGCTCGTGAACAGCGCAGGCGGCGCCACCACAGTCACCGCTGAATGGACCTCGGATAACGTGTGGTATTCCGGCAACTCCGGCGGCCCCAATCAAAAGCTGCTCAATGGTTACTTGAATAGCTACGGAAAGGATCCGGCGAGCGTTCCGCCGGACGTTCCTCCTGGGACTCCGGCGAGCGTCACGGTCTCGGCCATCGGGTTCCCGACTTACGATGTGCTCGTCTATGTCGGCGCGAATTATCACGGTCCACGAGGCTTGGTGAGGCTGAACGATCCAACCGCAAGTGACGGTCATTTCCGTGCGGGATCGAGCCGGCCTGTGACGGAGTTTGTCGAACCCATCGGCTCCACAGCGGCGAGGCCTTGGCAGGGAAATGTGATCCGCTTTCGAAATGTCACGGGCACCAGTTGCAACGTGCAGCTCTTCCGCACCGGGAACGAATACGTCGGCCTCCACGCGATCCAGATCGTGCATGCGACTGCGGATACCGATGGCGACGGGCTGCCCGACTGGTGGGAATTCATGCACCGGCTGCGGCCGGATTTCGCGGGTGATGCGGCGCTCGACGGCGACGGCGACGGGCTCACGAATTCGCAGGAGTTCACCCGGAATACCAACCCCGCGCTCGCGGACACCGATGGCGACGGGCTCAATGACAATGTCGAAACCGGCACCGGCACGTGGGTGAGCGCGACGAACACCGGATCGAATCCGCGGCTCGCCGATACGGATGGCGACGGCCTGAACGACGGCCGCGAAGTCGCCGCGCTTCCGGCTGCGACGAATCCGAATCTCGCCGACAGCGATGGCGACGGACGCAGCGATGCCGACGAACTCGCGAACGGCACCGATCCGCTCACTGCCACGTTGGCCACGGCTTCCGTACCAATCATCACCACTTCGCCGCGCACATTCCTCTGGGAGATCACAAACCTCCAGATCGTGTGGGACCACGGACGCGGTCACGCCGCAAACGGCCAGTGGTCGGAGGACTATCTCTACACCGCATCGATAAACAATCGCGGCACCGGCTACGGCAACGCGCTCAAGGTCGGCATCCGCGCGAAGGACGGCCGGCTCACGCATTTCCTCTACAGCAATCACGACTCGGCATTCAGCTACTCCGGCCAGCCGGCCTGGGACATCTGGGAGAGTGATTGGAATTCGCCGCCCGTGGACAAACGCGCAGCGATGGGATTCAGCGGTCACGGACGGGTGGACACCTCGGACCGGTTGCGCTTCCGCGTCTCGGGCACCAGCACCGGCGCGCAGGGCTCGTGGACGATGATTTTCGAACTCCGCAACCTCGACACGAATCAAGTCGTCGCGACCACCACGTTCACCAACTGCACGCTTGCCGCAAACGTGCACAACAACACGGCGGTCTGGGAAAACGACGCCGGCACGGCGAATCGCCCGACCTTCTGGGAACATACCGGCGTCGAGGCGTATCTCCAATCCACTCCGCTCGAAGACACGCCCGCCTTTGCCGCGTACAAGGACACCGACGAGGACGGCATGCCCGACGTGTGGGAAGACGCGCGCGGCCTGAATAAGAACAGCGCCGCGGATGCGACACTCGATCCCGACTCCGACGGCGCGACGAATCTCCGCGAGTATCTCGCCGGCACAAATCCGCAGAACCCCGATACCGACGGCGACAACGTGCGCGACGGCGCCGAACTCAACGCCGGAAGTGATCCGCTGCTGGCATCGAGCCGGCCCGCGTATTTCAACGGCCTGCCGGCGGGCGTGAATGGAGAGGATCTGAATGGAAACGGCCTGCCGGACGCCTGGGAGCTGTGGGCCGGGAGTTTCTCGCTCACCTCCGGCGCGGATAGCGACGGCGACGGATTCAGCGATGCGAGTGAGGCGCTCGCCGGAAGCGACCCGCTCGATCCGCTCTCGCATCTGTGGACGGCCACGGTGAAATCCGGCAGCAACCTCGTGCTCCGCTGGCCGCGCGTGCAGAACAAGCGCCACGAAATAATGCAGAGTCTCGATCTCGCCGCATGGACGCCCGCGGTCGGCGCGCCCGCGGTGGTGGGCAGCGAATACCAGCAGACGTTTGTGAATGCGTTTGCCGGGCCGAATCTCTTTTTCAAAGTCGGCGTGGGCGATCTCGATACCGACCTCGATGGCGTGAGCGACTGGACGGAAGTGAACATCCTCGGCTCCAGCCCGACGTCCGCGAACAGCCTGCGCGCCGCACTGCTGATCGACACGAACAACGACGGCTCGCCGGACACCAGCGTGAGCGGAGACTACGCCGCCCTCATCGAGCGCATGCAGGGCGCGGGCGCCACCGGCGGATTCCCCGGCGGCAGCGGCTCTACAGCCATCTCGCGCATCCAGGCCGCGCGGCTGCTCACGCAGGCGACCTTCGGCCCCACGCCGCCGGACATCGAACGCGTGCAGCAGATCGGCTACGCCACGTGGATCACCGAGCAGATCGCCAGGCCCGCGACGCTCCACTCCACCTACATCCGCGGCATCTACGCGGACTTCACCGGGCAGCGGGCGGACCTCACCTACAACTACAGCGAGTTGGACCAGTTCATCTTCGGCAACAATCTGCCGACGGCCTTCGCCCGCGCGGCAATGCTGGGCGAGGACCAGCTCCGGCAGCGCGTCGCTTTTGCGCTCAGCCAGATCCTCGTGACCTCGCTCCGCGACGCAAATCTCCAGGACCGCGCGCTCGGGATGGCCGATTACTACGACATCTTCGTGCGCCACGCCTTCGGCAACTTCCGCGACGTGCTCACGGAGGTCGCGCTGCATCCGTGCATGGGCCGCTACCTCAGCCACGTCGGGAATCAAAAGGCGGATCCGTCCATCAACCGCTACCCGGACGAAAACTTCGCGCGCGAGGTGATGCAGCTTTTCACCATCGGCCTGTGGGAGCTGAACTCCGACGGCACGCGCAAGGTGAACGGCCTCGGGCAGAACATCCCGACCTACTCCAATGCGGAGATCACGCAGATGGCGCGCGTCTTCACCGGCCTGTGGTTTGGCGGACACGGCTGGGGCGACGGCGGATGGACCGAGCAGGACATGGCCACGCCGATGACGATGCATGCCGACCGTCACGATTTCGGGGAAAAGACGCTGGTCGGCGGCTTCATGATCCCGCAGCGCCCGCCGACGGATGAAAACGGAATGCGCGATGTCTCCGACGCGCTGCGCCACCTCTTCGAGCACGCGAACACGGCACCTTTCATCGGACGGCAGCTCATCCAGTTCCTCGTCGCCGACAATCCGTCGCCCGCCTACGTCCAGCGCGTCGCGACTGCCTTCGCGAACAACGGCAGCGGCGTCCGCGGTGATCTCGGCGCGGTCGTGCGCGCGATCCTGCTCGATGAGGAAGCGCGCGATCCGCGCTACGCCGCAAACCTTCCCGGCTTCGGGAAACTCCGCGAACCGGTGGTCCGCACGATGGCACTCGGCCGCGCCTTCGGCATGAAGAACACCCCGGGCCTGCTCTGGTGGGATTGGGGTGATTTCTTTTCGACCGCGCGCCAGGCGCCGATGAATTCGCCGAGCGTCTTCAATTTCTACCGCCCCGACTATCGCGCGCCCGGTCTCCTCACGCAGAACAATCTCGCGGGTCCCGTCTTCCAGATCACGGACAGCTACTCGGCGATTTCATTCCCGAACCAGCTCTGGAGTCTGATCGAACGCGGATTCTCGCTCTACGACACCTATCGCTTCCCGCTCGATCTCAGCCCGGCCACCGCGCTCGCCTCCACGCCGGAGCTGCTCGTCGATCATCTGAACGTGCTCTTCTGCGCGGGCCAGATGAGCGCCGCCTCGCGCGCGATCGTCCTGAATGCAATCAACCAGATTCCGGCCACCGAACCCGAGGCGCGCGCGCGGGTCGCGGTGTATCTCGCAATCGTCGCTCCCGAGGGCGCCGTGCAGAAATAGTCCGCCCTTCCCATGAAAAACTCCCATTCCACCCGCAGGCAATTCCTCGGCCAGGCCGGTTGCGCGGCGCTCAGCTCGGTCTCGATGCTGAACATGCTGCTCAACCTGAAGCTCGCGAATCACGCCGCCGCGCAAGGCTCGCCCACGGATCGCAAGACGCTCGTCTGCCTGTTCCTCCACGGAGGCAATGATTCCTTCAACATGCTCGTCCCGCGCGATGCCGCGCGGCATGCGACCTACACCACCACGCGGGGAAATCTCGCGCTCTCCCAGGCCTCGCTGCGCACGCTGAACCAGGACACGGGCGGCGATGGCCAGCTCTACGGATTGCATCCGAGCTGCGCGGGATTTCAGGAGCTCTTCAACGGGCTCGGCGGCGACACTGCGAAGCGCCGGCTCTCTATCGTGACGAACGTGGGCACGCTCATCCAGCCGACGAACAAGGCGCAGTATCTCGCCGAATCCGTGCCGCTGCCGCGCGCGCTCTTTTCGCACAG
>JBEBGK010000042.1:0-11965 GCA_040081515.1 Chthoniobacteraceae bacterium | reverse complement strand
CGCCACCGCGGAGCAGCCTTCGGCGACCGCGACGGCGTCGAGTCCCGCGAAATCGCGCCGGTAGCCGGTGACAGCGCATTCGGGAAAGAGTATCGCGTCCGCCTTCGCAGCCGCGGCAGCATGAACATGCTCCACGATGTGCGCCACGTTCCGGCTGATGTCGGGGCGAAACTTCATCTGCACCACTGCGAGACGCAGCGAACGGGCCGCCGGCTGACGTTCGCCCCTCATTTCCAAGGCAGATCGCTGTCCTTCTCGAACTTCATGAACTCGATCACCGCGCCATCCTTCATCACGAAGGCGACGGTGAAATTTGGCGACGGATTGAACGGCTCGATGAGCACGTTCTCGCCACGCAGGGCGGCGTCGAGATCGTCCACGCGATAGGCCACGTGCGGCAGGTCGCGCACCGGGCCGGTCACCGGGCTGTCCTTCTCGAAACGCAAATACTCGACCTTGTAGGGATGCTTGCGCGGGTCGGTCACCCAGACCTTCGTGTCCTCGACGTAGTATTCGCCCGGATGGCTTTCATCCGTCGGCAGGCCGATGTGGTGGAACTGTTTCATATCATTGGTTGGATTCTCTCTCCGCGATGGCGCGGTCGGCCATGCGGAAAAAATCATTCTCCGGTGCGTAACCGAGCACGGTCCGCGCGCGGGTGATGTTGATTTCAAACGGGTGATACTTCGGCGACGGAATCTCGACCGTTGATACACCGAGCTTCTTCGACAGGTAATTCGCCGCGACGCGGTAATCGAATGCCGCCGGCCCGGCGATGTTGAAGGTCTGCCCGAGCGCGGATGGATTCCCCAGCATCCGGTCGAATGCCTGCATCACGTCATCCACATGGACGATGTGCCGGCGAAGCGGCGTGCCGCGCGCATCGGTGAGAACGGGAATGCGTTCCTGCCCGGCGCGCACGAGCGCCAGCACGTCCTCGCCGACTTCGCCGAAACCGTGCCCCGGCTCGGCGGGGTTCACGTTACGGAGCAGCGAAAAGTGATTCAGCAAATCGTCGCCCTCGAAGACCCACGACGAGCGCAGCACCGTCACCGGCACGCCATACTGGATCGCGTATTGGCCGGCCATGGTCTCCTCCATCACCTTCGAGAATGCGTAGTAACCGGGATACGCAGTGCGCGGGTGGTTTTCATCGATCGGGATGGGCTGCGGATGGAACCAGATGCCGAGCGCCGCATCGCCGCCGAAAAGAATGAACTGCTTCACCCCATGACGCCGGCAGGCTTCGAGGATGTTGAACGTGCCGCGGATGCTCACATCGAAGAATGTGTCCGCGTCCTCTTTCGTAGTCGCAAGCTGCACGACGATGTCCGCGCCGCGCACGGTTTCTTCCACGGCCTTCGCGTCGGCGATGCTGCCGGAGATGGAGGTCACGTTTGCGACCGGCGTGCGATGCACCAGTGCTCGCACCTCGACGCCGCGTCGTGCCAGCACCGGGAGGGCATGCCGTCCGAGCTTCCCACTGGCTCCGAAAATGGCGACGGATTTCATCGTGATTGGCACCCAGCTTGCCCGATTTGGACCGCGCATTGCTCGCATATTTTTCTCGAATCGCGCCTTCCCCGCTTTTCGAGCGAGGGCGGAGGGTGAAAAGCGAAGACGCCTTCGGGGTCCGAAGCTCCCTCGTAAGCCGGGACGGATCAGAAGCATTTTCCGCAGCCCTCGCCCGGGATCGGCAGCGATCGTGTGATATCGCCGTGCGCCGTGAGCCGGAACCCGTCCGTGCCAGTCCGTTATTCCACCGCTCGCGTCTGGGACTTCCCGACTCTCGAATGAGAGTGGTTGCGGGGGTAGGATTTGAACCTACGACTTTCAGGTTATGAGAATGGTTTAAGTTGTTCATATTCAATCACTTGTGTTCATAATGTTGCTGGTGTTTGCCGGTTTATGCAAGCACTGATTTTTGGGGAGTGGCAGAAAGTGGCATCGCGCGGAAAGCTCGGTGTCATGCGTTGTCATGCCGCTCGGTAGGGACAGGCTGCGGACTTGCGCGGTCGCACGATGCTCGCGAGTCTGCCGGCAATGAGTGAACCGCTCTTCTGCTATTGCCTGCAAATCGAAGACCGGGAGTTCCTCATCCAGGTGGCTCACGACGGCATCATCTACTGGGACGACTACAAGATGAGGCATCGCGTTCGTGGCCCGGCGGATCAGTATCTCGAAATCCAAGTCGCGGTCGGCGATGACCGCGCACGGGAGCGGCTCGTCTCCGAGATGGATGAATTCACTGTCGCAGTGCCGCTGTCGCCCGAACTGCTGGCGCACTTCCGCAACGCAGCGACGCGACTTGATGAAGACCGATGGACGACGGCCGACGAAGAGGAACTCGATACGGTTCTGATTCCCTTTTTCTGGGCCGAGGTGAACCCTCGCCTCAAACATCCGTTCGAGCCGCACTGAAATGGGACTGACCATTCACTTCACGATGACCGCTCCCATCGGCATCGACTCGATGGCCGCGAAGCGCCTCGTGCTCGCTGCGCGAGAAATCGCGCTCACCGCGCAGAGGCGGGGCGATTTCGATGAGGTCAGCGACCTGCGCCAGGATGAGCACGCGCGTCTGCGCTTGCTGGAGTGGTTGATCGTGCCGGTGCCCGGCTTTGCGAATGCTTCCACCGGCATCGAGATCGCGCCGCTCGAAGGTCATGCCTTTCGCATCCGAGTCGGCGAGGGCAGTGAGCCGCTGTGGATCGGTCTATGTCGCTATCCGACGCACGTCGATGTTGATGGCGTCGAGACGAACGTGCGGCGCGGTGGCCGGTGGAGGCTGACGGGCTTTTGCAAAACGCAATACGCGAGCGTGCATGGCTGGGAGCACTTTCGGCGCTGCCACACGGGGGTCATTTCGCTGCTCGCGGAACTCCGCACGCTCGGCCTGCGTGTGCGGATTTCGGATGAAGGCGGATACTGGCCGCGCCGATCGGAGCGCGTCCTGCGCGAGAAGATCGACGCGATGAATCGCCTCACTGCCGCATTCGCCGGCGCAGCGAAAGACGCGGCCGAAGAAGGCGGGCAAGCGCGCGGGATGCAGGCTGCGATTTTCGCGCACCCGCATTTCGAGCGACTGGAAGCGGAGGGCACTGCTGAAAGGCCGGACATCGCAGATGCGGCGCGGCGCGTGATGGAGCGCGAGTGATCGCCGACGCTTCGGCAGCGGCGAATCCACCGAAGAATTCGGTGCTTTCCAAACCGGCATTGCGTGCGTATATGTTCAGGATTCCTGAATATGTGTGCAACCGTCGCCAAGCCTGATTCCGAGCAGCTCTTCGAGATCGCCGAAGCGCAGCAGGGCTATTTCACGGCCGGGCAGGCGGTCGAGGCAGGTTACGCCCGCAGCACGCACAGCTACCATGCGGACGCCGGAAACTGGCTGCGCGAATACCGCGGCATCTACCGACTGCGGCGCTACCCGCAGAGCGACGACGGCCAACTCGTCCTGTGGTCGCTGTGGTCGCGCAATCGCGAGGGCGAAGCGGAGGGCGTGTATTCGCATCTCACGGCACTGCGGATCAAAGAGCTGTCCGACGCGAATCCCTCGCGGCTCGACATGATCGTGCCGCCGCATTTTCGCCGGAACGGCGAGGTGCCGCGCATACTCGTGCTGCACAAGGCCGAACTGTCGCCGGGCGAAATCATCCGCGAGCGCGGCTACGCGGTGACGACTCCGATGCGCGCCATCGTGGATCTCGCGACATCGGGCGAAGCGGATCGCGACATCATCAGGCAGGCGTTCCGCGAAGGGCAGGCGCGCGGTCTCATCACACGAAAGCAAATCGTGTCGGCCCGCGCGCGCGCTGATGTTCCGGCCTGGCTCCAGCGGCTCATGGAGGACGGCGCGTGAAGCCGAAGACCTACGCAACTGCGACAGCTTTCCGCAGGGCATTGGAAGATCGGCTCTCGACCGTGACGAAGGCCGAGGGCGTGGACTTGCAGCGAATCCGCCGACACGTCGCATTTGATCGTCTGCTGAGTCGTCTCTTCGCCGGGCAAAACGCGCCGTGGGTGCTGAAAGGCGGCTACGCACTCGAACTGAAACTTGCGACGGCGCGCACGACCAAAGACATTGATCTCGGGCTCGACCGTCTGCCGGGATCGGGCGGCGGATGGGATGAACGCGCCGTCGCTCTGCTGGCGGTCTTGCAGGAACAGGCGGCACTCGATCTCGGCGACTTTTTCACCTTCCTCATCGGCGAGCCGACGCTGGAACTCGACGCCGCACCCTACAGCGGCGCACGGTATCCGGTGGAGGCGCTCCTCGACGGCCGCACGTTTGCAAAGTTTCACCTCGATGTCGCCGCGGGCGACGTGCAGCGCGAGCCGGTCGAACCCGTGCAGCCACGCGACTGGCTCGGATTTGCCGGCATCGCCGCGCCAGTTTTCCTATCCATCGCACGCGAGGAACACTTCGCGCAGAAAATCCACGCCTACACATTTCCGCGCACCGATCGCCCGAACTCGCGAGTCAAAGACCTCGTGGACCTCGTGCTGCTGATCGAAAGCGGCCGGCTGAATCACGAGCGGTTGAAGCGCGATCTCGCAGATACATTCGCGCACCGTGCGACGCACTCGCTGCCGCCCGCGCTGGAACCGCCGCCGGATTTCTGGCGACCGACCTTCGAGAAAATGGCGGCGGAGTGCGGTATCGACCCGGACATCGCCCACCAATTTGAACGAGTGCGCGAGTTTTACGCCGGGCTGAATCTCCGTTTTGCTTGAATTCTTTTCCGTAGTTCAAGCGTGGCTTGATCGGCGCGCAGCGATTCAAACTACGCGGGCCTCACCGCGAACCACGCCTCAGCCTGTGAGCGCGCGACGACCTTGCGGTAGTTGCTGAAGACTTTCTGCGGTGAGTTACCGAGTTCGAGCGCGACGCTCGCGACATCCTGCATTATCGCCACTCGATAGCTGGCGAAGCTGTGGCGCAGCGCGTTCGTCTTCCATTTGAAAACGGGCGCACCATCGCCACGAGCCTTCGTCACCTTCTTCGCGATGTTCCCGAATGCCTCCGCGAGACAGACCGGCAGGCTGTAGCTGAACACCCGACCTTCCCGCCGCACGAACGGCGCGATCCACTCCGTCAGCGTCGGCAGGATCGGCACGAGCCTGCGCGATGTGGTCTTCGTCTGGTCCGTGCCGAGATCGATCACCGCTTCTTCCCAATTGAAGTTCTCCCAATGCAGCCGGAGCAACTCAGCCGAGCGGATGCCCGTGAAGGCACCGAGCACGAGACCGAGTTTCGGTTGCCCATCGGCGACGCTCAGCATTTCGGCCAATTCGGTCGGCGTGAAAATGTCGATTGGCCCCTGCTTCACCTTCGGGCGCTCGGTGTATTGCGCCTCCGTCTCGCGGTCCCGCGGGACATGCGCCCGACGCTTTGCAAAATTGAACAGGCTGATGATGAGGTTGCGGTAGTTGTTACGGGTTCGATGGCTCGTGCTGAGTTCACGCAGCCAGCGATCAATTTCCGTGCTGGTGATGGTGCCGATGTTTTTCGGAAATGCTTCTGCGAATCGCCGCAGCCGCCACGTCAGATCGTTCACATAGACGCCGCTGAGCCCATCCTCGGATTTCGCCGCGATGAAATCCTCCACGACTTCGGCCACCGTCCGCACCGTTTCGCGCCGCGCGACGAAGCGGACGAAATGATCCACCGCTTCCAAAAGCGAACCGTGATCATTCAAGCGCCGTAACGCCGTCACATACTCCGACACCGCGACGTGAACGGGCACGCTCCCAGCGAGCAGTCGCTCCGCTTCCCGAAGGATCGCAGCTTCCGCGACCGTGACCGTCGTCGCGACGACGTGGCCTGTGGAAAGATTCTCGGCCGTTTCCTGCGCGAAGCTGATCGCACGTTCTTGATTGGAAAAAGTCTTCCGATGGCGCTGGAGCCCGATGCGCCACGTGACCGTGAACGTCGGGTATTTGTAGCTGTGGCTGTAGTAGATTTTCACGATCACCGAGCCGGCTTTCACGGTGCGCGGTGATTTTGGAATTTTGGATTTTGCATTCATCCAAACGCGATGCCGACTCCATACGCTGCGACGCGAGCAAGACCGTATGGCCGCATCGCATGCGGTTGAGGCTGGTGCGAGCACCGCATCCTCACTTCAACAGCGTGATGAAACCGCTCCGCTACATTGTGACGATTGAACCCATGGACGACAACGCCAGCAAGCAACTGCCGCTCGCGAAGCCCACCGGCCACGCGCCAGACGCGCCGGCGCAGGAAGCACAGACAGTGCAGTTCGTGCGCAAGAAGAAGCTCGCAGAACTCCTCGATGTGTCACCGCGGACGGTGGACACGTGGGTTTCAAACGGCGTCATTCCTTACATCGCTGTGAACGATCGGTTGCACCTCTTCGATCCCGTGAGCGTGAAGAAAACGCTGACGGCCAATTTCGGATTCACACCGAGATCCGCACGCTGATTCGCCACCGATCCCGTGAACTTGACCGCGCGGTCAAGTCGCCCTTTTTACGCAAGTTCGCGACGACTGCCTTTTGTCAGAAAAACAGCGCGTATTTCTGACAAAAACGCACCACGCACCGGCAATGTTCACGATCTGCGGCATGTTCACGGCCTCGTGAAACTGGCGGTTTCCGTGAACACCACCATCTGTCACGACCCGGACCGAATGCCGTGGTAGTGCCGGTGACGTTTCAGCAACTCCGCCGCGGGGCGTAGCTTCGCGCTCGGATCGAACTGCAAATGCCGTCCCGCGAACGACGCGAGCTTGAGCGCTTCGGGGCCGTTTTCCGTGAACCGATTCGCCGCCACGACGATGCGGAAGTCTTCATCCACCGACCACAATCCTTCGTCGAACATCCAGTGTGCATTCTTGGAGAGCGCGAGGCCGTTTTCAGGATCGTCATTCTGCGTCGTCGCCCACGCCTCGATGTGTGCGGCATCCACGATCGTCGCGCTGTCGCTCGTCAGGCAACGATAGCCGGTGAGCGCGCAAGTGAAGCGATATTCGCTGACGACGCGCACTGCGAAACGCGCGCACCGCCCTTTACGTTTCGCGACCTCCTCGGCTTCTTCAAGCACGCGCGCGGTTGTGGTTTCATCGCGCCCGCCCGTTTGCAGCCCGAGCGTCTCGAAAAATGCGATCCTTTCCTCCGGCGCGAAATAGCGGGACACCAAAATCATCCGCGCCTTCAGCCGAAAGGTCGCGTCCGCGAGCAGCGCGAAGAATTCAGGATGCATCTCGCAAACCGCACACGACTCGGGCGATCCGGCGCGGTGCATCTCGGTGGTCAGCGGCTCCCAGAATCCCTGCGTGCTCAGGTGAAAGAACGGCATCCGCAGATCGAGTCGCGTCGGCCAGCGGTCGGTGACGATGGAGCCGTAGCTCCGAAAGCGCAGCGCCAGCCCCGGACTGCGCGTGAAAGCTCGCGACGGCAGTTCGCCGGACTCGGCGAGATCCAGCAGCGCGAGAAGCATGAGCGGCTTGTGCGGCGCTTTTCCGTGGCAGTCACCCCGACCCGACGCCGGATTCAGGCGCGTCAGCTTCGCGAGCCAGCGTTGCTGCATGTCCTCCTCGCCCGTGAGAGCCGCACGTTTCATGGCACCAATGCTAGAACCCAGCCGGAGGCTCGTGAACGGTCAACGCGTCCTTGATGCGGTTCGCGAGACCGCGCGAACGCTTCCCTGGAATAATCGCGTGAGCCGGGTTCCAATCCACCGGGTCAGCCTCGACGGTGACGCTCACCGGCGGGCTGTGTGTTCTTCCAAGTTCGCCCAGCCGCCCGACTCCGATTTGCGCGATGCGCTTGAGCAGCCGTTCCGGCGGCCTCTCGACCCCTCGCCGAAAAACCTCCCATTGGTCCTCCAGCGGAATGATGATGAGTCGGCTCACGGACGTATCCGGCCCCATGAAGGCACTGGGAGCGATCCGTTCACCATCCCACTTGTCCGTGCAGATTGCGCGGACAATTTCCTCGTCGTCCGGCAGAGGCATCAGCGCTGCGAGATCAGCTCAGCGGCCGCCCTTGCGTCGCCGAGCGGGAGTTCACGCTCAAATTCGTCGGCAGCGCGATAGATTTCCAGATGGGAGGGCAGAAAAGCAGCCTGGACCGATTTTCCGTTCGCATCTTCCCAGCAAAGCTCCAAGCCTCCATCGTCGGTGAGGAAAATGCTCGGTCGGGCGCCAGCGGGAAGCTGCACCTGGTCGAGAAAACTGTAAAACGCCTCGATGGCGCGCGGCGAGAGAGCCCGCCCCCGGCCTTCGCCCCAGCCAGGGCCATAGAAATGCCTGAAATGGTAGAGCCTTCCCCATCCCCGCGGCCCCAGCTTGCGGAGCATCAGCTCCTCGCGATCAGCCTCGCCCGGCTCAGCGCACATCACGCGACCGGCTTCGGGTGTGGGACGCAAGTCGTCGGCAAGCCGGTATGCGGACTGGCTATAGGCATGGTGGAGCAGGGGCATCGTCAGTAAACGGGGTTCAATTTGGCGAGAAACTCCGGCCTTAACAAGCCGAAGAACAGTTTTTTGTTGACCTCGTGCAGTCGCTCGATCTGCGCAGCTGCATCCGCGAATACATTCTCCGAGGCCAGCCGTTGCCAGACATCCAGATCCAAAATACTGCCTCTCCGCGTTTCACGCCCGTCGTTGAGGAATGCACCATTAGTAAGCACGAGCCTGGCGGTGGACTCCTCCCATGGGACCACGGTGGAGAAGCTCTGCTCCAAGCCCGCCAGTCCGTGCCCGGCCACCGACACCCCGAGCACCACGAGCGAGAAAATGTCCTCTGCGAAAAAATCCACGTAGCGCACACCGAGGCGCTCCCCTTCCTGCACGAAGCCCGCGGCGGCCATCTCTCCCCACAGCCACGCCAGTTCCTCGCGAAAGCGCTGCCAGCCTGGGTAGCGATGAGTGCGCGTGATGAGCGTCAACACGCGCGGGCCAAACCGAATCAAAAACTCCGGCCCCTCATACTGGAGCAGCGGCTGATACGTGAAGCCGGCTTCCTGCTGCCGGATCGATTCCGGGATTTGCGCGAGCGGCAGTTCGCTTTCCTGCGGGTAGCGTTTCCGCAGTCGTGACGAGAGGAGACCCGGCAGGTTTCGCCACGTCTCGGTGCTGACGAAACGCATCTCGACCGCAGCCTCAACGATCGGACACGGCTCGATGCGCGTCGGCAGGCGCTCAGGAATTGGAATCGGAAACGACATACTTGGAAACGCTAGCAGCTTGGTTCCATCATCATCGGAAGATTCAGCACCGGAAAGCGAAGCCTTTTGTCCTGCTTTTGTCAGGCGGTTTGGCCGTTACTATGCGGCCTCAAGTAGTGCACGAAGCGAAAGCGCGTGACCGAAGAGCTCCACCCGCCAATCCTGCGAATTCGCGATTGCAGATTTCCGAAACCGGACGTGCCCTTGTTTGCCTGGTTCCGAACCGATGGCGAGTGTCGCTTCCTGCACCGTGCGTTGCACCGCCGGTTCGCGGTGTTTGAATTTTCCAAATCCTGGAGGAGCCGTGATGTAGGCGCTTTCGGTCATTGCAAGAATGCGGGCACAATCGGAAGGTTTCGGCAGCGGTTCCTTTTGTCGGTTGAATGGCGTAACAGCCGCCCACGCCTCGGTTCGCATCAGACGACCCCAAGTTTCGGGGTGATGTCCTGTTTCTGAGCCGTGATGCGGGATTTTGAACCCACCGAAACGTTCTCCGCCGGGAGGATACCCATCGAGGATGACCTGCCACCCGAGCCCAGGGCGGGCTCGCTCTTCGAGGTCTGCTCCCAGTAAAACGGAGGTTGTCCCGACGGTGACTGCAAGCACCACTGACGAGTCATTCTCACTCAACATAGGAACACGCAAGCGGCGGCCTTTGACCTTCGGCAGCAGTTCGTCACGCATCCGCGTTTGCATCGTGACGATGGCCGCGTCCGACGGTGCGAGACATGTGATTTTCGCGGCCGGAGCATCCTGCCGGTCACACAACGGGCGACCCGTGATGCAAAACGTCGGTGCAACCACTTCGCTTTTCTGGCCTCGCAATTTGAGTTCACGCATGACGCGGCTCAGTTCCTCCACGCCGGAGCCACCCGCTTGGACGTAGCTGCGGTAGATCTCCACGAGAGCGTTCCACTCATCGCAATTCAGCGCCATCGAGCACGCGAATCGCGCAGCCTTGCACGCCTCATACAACGCACCGAATCCCCGAATATGGTCGTCGTGCCAGTGCGTGGCGACCACCAGCGAGACCTGAGTTGCCACATTCACGTCGAGACGTTCGAGGTATTCGAGCGCCACAGGCCGCTTGGATTCCGCATCGAGACATGAGTCCACCACCGCCCACTCGCCACGACCGAGATGCACGACGATGCATTCGCCGAACCCCGGCCCGAAGACCGAAACCTCTGCCTCATCACCGAGAGGCGGCGAAATCAGATTACTTCCAGCCAATCGCGGTGCTCACGTTCTCGGCTCGGACGCGAGCCGACTTGATCTCGTCCTCGCTCCACGGTGGGAGGCGACGAAAGTAAATCGTCGAGTCGCGATGGCGCGTCGCGCCGATGTGGCGGTATCCGATCGTCCAGACGAACGAAGCACCCACGGCAATTTGCGTCTCTTCCTCGGGCGAGAGTTCGCTGCGCGAAAACGTGGCCTGCTGCGGCGGCAACTCATCGTGGCTGTCGAGCAATCGCGCCGTAAAAGTCTTAGCGTCGGTATCAAGCACCACACCTTCCCATTTCTGGAGAAGGGTGAACCGCTCGGTCGCCGCTTCCGGTGCGCGGATCACTCGCGGAACCTTCACTACCAGCGGCGCACCGGCCATCGTGTCTTCCGCTGATTTTGTCGGGATGGTGAGCACGTCGTCGTGGCTGAGGAAACTTGTTCCTGACACCGCGCGCACGACACGCGGCGGTTCGGGCGATGAAACTCGCGAGCCTTCCCCGGTGAGAAAAGGATGGATGTGAATCGTGGTCGGCATCAGGGGGCTTCTTTTTTAATTTTGTCGAAAATCCGATACGCGACGCGACGCGCTTGCTCAAGGGCGCTCTTCCACTCTTTCTGCACATACGGGACGACGAGTTCGGAGCGCGGCGTTCCGCTTTCATTTCGCGGGACAGGAAAATGGAAGTTCGAGCGGACAAAAAGACCGTGTGGCATCTTCGGATTTTTTGAAGGTGCCACAGTCACGTTCACTTCGCCAGGAAACTCACCGCCGCGAGTTCCCTTGACGACCAGCGTTTCCATTCCGGGTTTTTCGAGCACCTCACTCCAAATGAGTTCCTTCGGCGCGAGTTCGTGACCGATCTTGTGCCAGTACGCTTCGTCCTTGAGATCAAAATGAAGCGCATCGTTCAAGCCGCACGCGGTTATCGGCGTGTGCGGCAGTCGGGTCAGCACGTTGATCACGATGTCCTGGAGTTTTTCTGCACGGGAGGCGTCGTTCGTTTCGAGCACGAATCGGTCAGGGAAAACGTCGAGCTTCATATCAAGAAACAACACCTCGGTCACCTCGGGCGAGAGGACTTTCAGTTTTGCCTCTTCGGCTTCCTGTGGGAGCAGGATTTCCTGTCGGCGAAACCACTCAGGATGGAAAATCCCTGGATTGAAGGAGCCAAGCAAGACCACGGAAATTTCTTCGGCGTCAGGTGCGCGTGAACTCATGTGGCGGGAGTAGAATCATGTTGCGTGGCGAAAGGCAAATCGCATTCAAGCATGAGTCATGCGACGCTGCCCACGCCAGTGACGCCAAGGCTCGCGACGCCGCTACGTTCTCGGACTTGGATTTAAATCGACCGGTCGCGCGCTGACTTTATTGTCGCTTTCCAATGAAACCCGCATGAACGCCGTCGAAATCGAAGAAGCCGTTTCAAGGCTCGCCGAGGCTCCATTTGATGCGGCGGGCTTCCCATTCGCTTTCCTTGAGGCGTTTGGAAACAAGGAGACCACCTTGAGGCGCCTGCGGAGCGGGGACTCGAATCAGTCCGACA